>JBJEOD010000380.1:0-5553 GCA_051880535.1 Acutalibacteraceae bacterium
AAGCATTTTCAAAAAGGACGCGGTGTTGAGGCTCAGAAGAATCGCCGTAAGAAACGCCTGCAGCTACGACTGCGCCCTTTTTTATATGGACGGAATGATAAACTCCGAGCTTTTAAACGAATCGGTAATCCGCCCCTTGCTTACAAGAAACGCCGAACGGAAAGAGGATTCGCTTGTGGGCTTTGTATCAAAGCAGGTGCTTTTCGCGGGGGAAACCGCGGTTACCGACAGCCTGGAGGATATGCTCCGATCCCTTTTGTACGGCGACACCCTTTTGCTTATTGACGGCTGCAGAGAGGCTATAACGATAAACACCAAGGGCTGGCGCACAAGAGGCATAAGCGAACCCGAGGACGAGCGGGTTTTGCAGGGTCCGCGGGAGGGCTTTGACGAGGCGGCGCTTTTGAATCTTGCAATGATACGCCGCAAGCTCCTTACCCCCGACCTTTGCACCGAAGCAATACGGGTGGGCAGGCGGAGCGACACCTTGGTTTTTATCTGCTATCTCGATTCCCTTGTGAACAAAAGAACCCTTGAGGAGCTTAAAAAGCGGGTAAAAAAGCTTGATATGGACGGCATACTCGATTCAAACTACATTGCCGAGCAGATACGCGACCACCCGCGCTCGCTTTTTAAAACCTGCGGCTCCACAGAGCGCCCCGACATTGTGGCGGCAAGACTGCTTGAGGGCAGAATCGCCCTTGTGGTGGACGGAACGCCCGTTGTGATGACCGTACCCTACCTGTTTTCGGAAAACTTCCAGTCGGACGAGGACTACTATTTAAACTATACCGTCTCCTCGGTGGGGCGGATGCTACGTTTTGTCTGCTTTTTCCTGTCGGTCAGTATTCCCGCGGTGTTTATCGCCGCCACCTCCTACCACAAGGAGCTGCTGCCCACCTCCCTCGCCCTTACCGTAGCCCAGCTTCGCGGCGGCGTGCCCTTTTCGGCGTTCTGGGAGTGCATACTGCTGATTCTTGTCTTTGAAATACTAAAGGAAACAGGGGTGCGTATGCCCCAAAGCCTCGGTCACGCACTTAGCATTGTGGGCGGGCTTGTGGTCGGTCAGGCGGCGGTCGAGGCAAGGATTGTCAGCGCGCCTATGCTTATAATAGTGGCGCTTTCGGGCATATCGGGGCTTATGGTGCCGCGGCTTAAGGGAGCTGTTTTCTATCTCAGGGTTATATATGTGGTGTTAAGCGCCCTTTTAGGGCTTTACGGATATATTTTAGGCGTAAGCCTTACCCTTATTCACATTCTGGATTTAAGCTCCTTCGGCACAAGCAGTACCGTATCGCTCGATCGCGCAAGCCTTCAGAGCCTTAAGGATACCCTTTGGCGCGCGCCGTGGGAAAAAATGCGCACAAGACCCTTTTTTAACCGAAATATTATCCGCGCGGGAGAGAAAAAAAGCGAATGAAAAGGCTGTTGATATGTATTACCGCCGTAATTATGTGCTGTACCCTTGCGGGCTGTCAAATCACCTCGGGCTCTGCGGGCAACGACCGCCGTTTTATGGTGACGGCGCTCGGCTTTTCGGAAAGCGGGGACAATATAACCGTTACCGCCGAGATTGTGACTGTAAATTCCGAGTCCGCTAAGGCAGAGCCGACCCCGCAGGTGCTGTCCTTTACCGCCGACGGAATAACCGCCGCCCTCGACGGTATTTCAAATTCCCTTTCAAGACCTATGCTCCTTGAGCATTGCGGCGTTATTGTAATCGGCACAGCGCTAAACGCCGAGCGCTTCGGCGAAATCTGCGACTACTGCTTTAGGGAGAACCGCATAACCCTTTCGGTATATATGGTATCGGCGGACGACCCTACGGCTTTGCTTGACGGAAAGCCTGTTTCCTCTGTAGCGGTGGGGTACGATATTATGGGGATTATAGGGCAGAAGGCTAAGACGGGCAAAATCAAATTTGAAAACCGATATTTTGAAATCGAGAGCAGGCGTGAAAAGGGGGAGCCGATATTTTCAATGCCCTGTTTTTCAAGAACCGATGATGGGGTAACCCTTGACGGCGTTGTAATTTTTGAGGGTGATAAATTTTCGGGAAAGATGAATCCTTCGGAGGAAATCAAATGACGGCACAGCCTACCTACAATAAGCACCTTGCAAGCCTTACGGCGTTTTTTATATTAGGCGATGCGATTATCGCCCTGCCCTGCGCTTATACGGGAAGTGTTTCGCTTTTAGGCTTTTTGGGAGCGGCCTTGTCGGCGGTTGTTTTGTATTTTGCCGCTGTCCCGCTTGCAAATCGCCTTTTAATCGGCAGGGGAACAGCCCGTGTATTTTCCGTTCCCCTGCTTTTTGCCGCGGCGGCGTACGCCCTTTACAACGCGGGCGCCGCGTTAATAAGCTACACCGATTTTGTGGACAGGGTACTGCTGCCCGAAACCCCGCGCTTTTTTATCTCCGCCGCCTTTATAACCGCTACCGCATATTTAGCGAGCAGACGGCAGGAGGTGATTTTAAAGCTTTCGCTTATATTCCTTGCCGCAGCGGCGGTAACGGTACTGCTGTTTTTTCTGCTTTCGGTAAAGGACTATAACGCGGAAAATATCGCGGTTAACAGGCTCCCAAGCTTAAAGGAGCTGTTTTCGGGCGCAAAGCCCTATATTTTTAAAATTTCCCTGCCCGCCCTGTTAATCCCTGTATATTCCGCGCTTTTTACGGGGGAAAGCCGTATCCGCGCGCCCTTTTCAGGGCTTCTTATCGGGCTTGCGGTAACCGCCCTGTGTCTGCTTGAAAGCCTGCTGCTTTTCGGCGCGCCCCTTGCAAACAGACTCGATTTCCCCCTTGCCGCGGCGGTCAGCACCGTAACGGTGGGACAGCTTTTCTCCCGAATGGACGGGATTGTCTACTGCCTTTTCTTCGCCGCCGCCCTTATTAAGACGGCAGTATGTATGAAGCTTGCATATTTCGCAGTAAGCAAAGCCAAAAATCAATGATTTTACTTTTTTAACGGGACGGTTTAATAATAGTATTATTTTTTGCTTTTTTTCGCTTTACCCCTTGAAAACTGCACGAAATATGGTAAAATTATATTATAAATTCAAATACGGCAAGGAGTAATTTATAATGGCAAAAGAAGTATTGGTTGAAATTTCCGCACGTCACGTCCACGTAACCGACGAGGCGCTTGAAATCCTCTTCGGCAAGGGTCACACCCTTACCCCTAAAAAGGATCTTTCCCAGCCGGGTCAGTTCGCCTGTGAGGAAAAGGTTACGGTTGTGGGCCCTAAGTCGGAGCTTAAGGCTTCAATTTTAGGCCCCACCCGTCCTGAAACTCAGATTGAGCTTTCTCTTACCGACGCGCGCACAATAGGCGTAAAGCCCCCCGTAAGGGAATCAGGCGACATTGCCGGCTCCGCCCCCTGCAAGCTTGTAGGTCCTGCGGGCGAAATCGAGCTTAGCGAGGGCGTTATCGTGGCAAAGCGCCATGTACATATGACCCCCGAGGATGCCGAGAAGTACGGCATTGCGGATAAGCAGGTAATAAGCGTTAAAATCCCCACCGAGGGCAGGGCGCTTGTGTTTGACGATGTTGTGGCAAGGGTAAGCCCTAAATACAAGCTTGCAATGCACATCGACACCGACGAGGCGAATGCCGCCGCCGTTCCGGGCAGCTGCATCGGTGAGATTCTTGACTGATAAAGCGCCTTTGGGGCTTTATCTCCATATCCCGTTCTGCGCGAAAAAGTGCGCTTATTGCGACTTTTATTCGGCGTTTGCGGGCAAGGAGTCTCTTGACAGCTATGCCGAGGGTCTTATTTCCCAAATTAATAAATGGGGCGGCAGGCTTTGCCGCCCTTTAATCGATACGGTCTATTTAGGCGGGGGAACGCCCTCGCTTTTAGCCGAGCGGATTATACCCGTAATCGACTCGGTTAAAAAGGCGTTTTGCCTTGCCGAGGGGGCGGAAATCACCCTTGAAATAAACCCGGCGGGGGACGTCGAAAAAATACTTTTCGCCGCAAAAATGGCGGGAGTAAGCCGCCTTTCGGTGGGGGCACAGAGCGGGGATAACGCCGTGCTTTCCCTTTTGGGGCGCACCCACACCGCCGAGGATACGCTTAACACCGTAAAAGCCGCGCGGAAAATGGGCTTTAACAATATTTCACTCGATTTAATGATAGGTCTGCCCGATTCCGATTTAACCACCCTTAAGGCCGACCTTGATTTTGTCCTTTCGGCGAAGCCCGAGCATATTTCCGCCTACATTTTAAAGCTTGAGGAAAACACCCTGTTTTACAAAAAGCGGGATACCCTTAATTTGCCCGACGGGGACGAAACCGCCGAGCAGTATTTATATATGTGCCGCTATTTAGAGGAAAAGGGCTTTTCGCATTATGAGATTTCCAATTTTGCAAAGGAAGGTTTTGAGGGCAGGCATAACCTAAAATACTGGCAATGCCGCGAATATTTAGGTATAGGCCCGTCGGCACACTCCTTTTTGGCAGGCGAGCGGTTTTACTACCCGCGGGACAGCCGCGCCTTTTTACGGGGCGAGCCGCCGATTTCGGACGGCAAGGGCGGCGACAGGGAGGAATATATAATGTTAAGCCTTAGGCTTAAAGAGGGGCTTGTGTTTCAAAAATACCGCGAACGCTTTAATGAAGAACTGCCCGAGGGTGTAAAAAAAGCCGCCCTGCCCCTTGAAAAAGCAGGACTGCTTAATCTGACCGACGGCGGAATTTCGCTTACCGACCGCGGTATGCTGTTATCCAACAGCATAATAACAAATTTACTGGAGTGCCTTTAATGAAAACGCTTAGAATACATTTAATACGCCACGGCGCGACCGACGCCAATTATAACGGACAGTATATCGGCTGTAAAACCGACCTGCCCCTCTCGCCCGAGGGGCTTAACGAGCTGCGGCTTTTAAAGGACGATATTGAATACCCCGAAATCGAGCGGCTGTATTCAAGCCCCATGCTCCGTTGCCGCCAGACGGGCGCGGTGCTTTTCCCCGATATGGATATTATCCCCGTTTCGGATTTAAGGGAGTACGATTTCGGCTCGTTTGAGGGAAAGACCGCCGCCGAGCTTGAGGGCGACCCGAATTTTATCCCCTGGACGTCGGGCAAGCTTTCAGCCCCTCCCGGAGGAGAAGACAATTCCGAGTTTATAAAGCGGCTTTGCATGGGACTTAACAAAATCGTAATTGATATGGCGAACGACGGCGTAACCGACGCGGGTGTCATTATGCACGGCGGCGCCATTATGATGCTGTTAGGCGTTTCGGCGGTCCCCCGCCACAAGCCGGTTGAGTGGACGGCGGACTGCGGCAGGGGCTACTCCATTCGCGTCACCCCCTCGCTCTACGGCAAAAGCGGTGTTGTCGAGGCTTACGACATTATTTGATACACTAAAATACAGGGCTGTCAAAGGTGGATAAACCACCCGCGACAGCCCTGTTTTTTATTCCGCGCCTTCCTGCGGTGCGCTCTCGGTCTGATTTTGCGCCTTATATTCGTCCTCGGTTAAAAGATAGCTTGACACGGCGTAGACCGTATGACCGTTATAGGTAAGCCTTGACCAGCC
>JBJEOD010000381.1:0-5520 GCA_051880535.1 Acutalibacteraceae bacterium
TCATCAATTTTAAAGGACTCCGGCATTTTAATCTCCGGCATATCGCCTAAGAGTCTCGGGTCGGTTATTTCGCCCGTTAATGCCGCCGCAACCGCGGTTTCGGGTGAAACGAGGTAAACCTGTGCGTCTGCGGTTCCGCTTCTGCCTATAAAGTTGCGGTTAAAGGTTCTGAGTGACACACCGGCAGAATTGGGTGAAAAGCCCATACCGATACAGGGACCGCAGGCACACTCCAGCACGCGGGCGCCGCTTGCTAAAATATCGCTAAGCGCCCCGCAGTCGGCAAGCATTGAAAGCACCTGCTTAGAGCCGGGAGAAATCGAAAGGCTTACATAGGGCGAAATGGTCTTGCCCTTAAGCATTGCCGCAACCTTTAACATATCAAAAAGTGAAGAGTTGGTGCAGGAGCCGATACATACCTGATCAACCTTTGTTCCCTTTAAGGATTCAACCGTAACAACATTATCAGGGCTGTGGGGGCAGGCAATCATCGGCTTTAATTCGTCAAGGTTAATATCGATAACCCTGTCGTAAACCGCGTCGGGATCGCTTGAAAGCTCGGTGTAGTCCTCTGCTCTGTCCTCTGCCTCTAAAAATTTCCTTGTTACCTCGTCGGACGGGAAAATAGAGGTGGTAGCACCAAGCTCTGTTCCCATATTGGTAATGGTAGCGCGCTCGGGAACCGAGAGATACTTAATACCTTCGCCGCCCCATTCGATAATAGCTCCCACGCCGCCCTTAACGGACAAAATACGCAGAATTTCAAGGCTTATATCCTTTGCAGTGACAAAGGGCTTTAATTTGCCCGTAAGATTTACCTTAAACATCTTAGGCATAGTAATATAATACGCGCCGCCGCCCATAGCGACCGCAACGTCAAGACCGCCCGCGCCCATTGCGAGCATACCAATACCGCCGCCTGTGGGGGTGTGGCTGTCAGAGCCGATTAAGGTCTTGCCCGGCTTGCCGAAACGCTCCAAATGCACCTGATGGCAGATGCCGTTGCCCGGACGGGAGAAGTAGATACCGTGCTTTTTAGCGACCGACTGAATGTACCTGTGGTCGTCCGCGTTTTCAAAGCCCGACTGTAAAGTATTGTGGTCGATATAAGCAACACTACGCTCGGTCTTGACGCGGTCGAGCCCCATTGTCTCAAACTCAAGATACGCCATTGTTCCCGTAGCGTCCTGAGTTAAGGTCTGGTCGATTTTAAGCGCAACCTCGCTGCCTACGGTCATATCGCCGCTGAGCATATGCGCCTTAATGATTTTCTGTGCAATAGTTAAGCCCATTTTTTATTAATCCTTTCTTATAATATGCATATATGCGTTTTCCACGTGCTCCGAGGCACATTTTGCCGCAAGCGGCGCGTCCTGCACCTTAATCGCGTCGAAAATTTTACGGTGTTCGGCAACCGACGCGGCAGCTCTGCTCCTGTTTTCAAGAGAGGCGCGGCGGTATTTCTGAATCTTTTTATGAAGCGGCACCAACGTATCGTAAAAGGCGGTGCTACCGCTTAATTTGTAAAGCGCCTCGTGGAAGCGTCCGTCCATAAGCTTAATCTGCTCGGCGTCGTGCTTTTCGAGGTAAAACTCCTGAAATTCGAGGGCCTCCTGCAAATATTTAAGCTGTTCCTCGGTGCGGTTCTGCGCCGCGAGCGCCGCCGCCTGACATTCAAGGCTCTTCCTTATCATAAATATATCAGCTAAATCCTTTTCGTTAATGCCGATAACCACAGAGCCCTTGCCCGATTCCTCGATTATATGCTCCTGTTCAAGCCGTCTTAACGCCTCTCTTATAGGGGTGCGGCTGACTCCCAGCTCCGCGCTCAGCTTGCTTTCGGTAAGAATTTCGCCGCGCTGATACCTGCCGCTTAAAATATCGTTTTCAAGATGCTCAAACACCTGATCTGCAAGGGATATTGTCTTATGCTCTATCATACCTACCCCTCCTTAAAACATTTTAAATCTGCCGCCTGAAAGCTCCTCGATATGCTTTTCAAGCTCGCCGTTTGAGATAGCGGTCTGTCTTCCCTGCTCGTACTCGGAATCAATCCATTCCTTAAGCTTAATAACAAGCGGATCCTTTTTGTCGATCCACTCTTCCTTTGATAAATTGTAGTTATGATTTATCCAATAGGCTATTCCCGCAAGCCCGCTTGTTTTGCTTATGGATACCGAGGCGGGGCGGTTTAAAATCTTTTCGGTATCGAAAATATTGTAAATTTCCTCGTCCTTTAAAAGCCCGTCGGCGTGGATTCCCGCCCTTGTCACGTTAAAGTTTTTGCCGACAAAAGGGGTCATAGGCGGAATTTCATAGCCCATCTCATTCTTGAAATACTCGGCTATTTCGGTAATCGCCGTGGTGTCCATACCGTCAAGCGAGCCGCGAAGGGACGCGTACTCCATAACCATAGCTTCAAGCGGGACGTTGCCCGTGCGCTCGCCAATCCCTAAAAGCGAGCAGTTGACCGCCGACGCGCCGTAAAGCCAGGCGGTGGAGGCATTTGCAACCGCCTTGTAAAAATCGTTATGGCCGTGCCATTCGAGCATTTCGCTGGGAACATCGGAATAGTGCTGTAACCCGTAAATAATTCCGGGAACGCTTCTGGGCAGTGCTACCTCGGGATACGGCACACCGTAGCCCATAGTATCACACGCCCTTATTCTTACGGGGATTTTAGCCTGTGCCGACATCTTCATAAGCTCGTTCACAAAGGGAACTACAAAGCCGTAAAAATCCGCCCTTGTAATGTCTTCAAGGTGACAACGCGGCATTACGCCCGCCTCAAAGGCCTCGCTTACCGCTTCAAGATAGGTCTTCATAGCCTCGGAACGCTTCATTTTAAGCTTTTTAAAGATGTGGTAATCACTGCAGGAGACCAAAATTCCCGTTTCCCTTATACCTAAATCCTTGACAAGCTTAAAATCCTCCTTGCTTGCCCTTATCCAGGTGGTGATTTCGGGGAATTTAAGCCCTAATTGCTGGCATTTTTCAATAGCTTCCCTGTCCTTCTTGCTGTAGACAAAGAACTCGGTCTGGCGGATAATGCCATAGGGACCGCCCAATTTAGACATTAATTTATAAAGCTCAACAATCTGCTCTACGGTATACGGCTCAACCGACTGCTGACCGTCGCGCAAAGAGGTGTCCGTAATCCAAATATCCTTCGGCATCCCGAGCGGTACCCTGCGATGGTTGAAGGCTACCCGCGGAACATCCTCATAGGTATAAAAATCGCGGTACAGATTAGGCTCGTCAACGTCCTGCAGGTCGTACTTGTAATTATCCTGTTCAAGTAAATTTGTTTTGTTTGAAAGCTCAAACATTCTTCTCACCCAATTTTGTATTAATGTATACAATTATACATTAATACCGTTAATTTGTCAATACCGACATACTGAAATTTTATGTATAACAAAAAGAAAATTATGTATATTAAGTATATAAAGCAGATTGAGGTATGTATATGGATTACATTACGGTTATTATAACATCTTTTGTTTCCCTGATTGTGTTATTTTTGTTAACAAAATTAATCGGAAACAAGCAATTATCCGAGCTTACTATGTTCGACTATATAGTGAGCATCACAATAGGCTCGATTGCCGCGGAAATGGCGACCGAGCTTGAAACACCCGAAAGACCGCTTATAGCAATGTGCGTATATGCGCTCGTTTCTTTTGGAATTTCGATACTTGTTTCAAAAAAAATAAAGCTTCGCCGCCTGCTTTTCGGTCATTCGGTGGTTTTAATGCACGGCGGAAAGCTTTACAGAAAAAATTTTAAAAAGAGCCGCCTTGACCTAAACGAATTTTTGATGCAGGCGCGACTGTGCGGATATTTTGACTTATCTGCCATAGACACCGCGATTATGGAGGCGAGCGGCAAAATAAGCTTTATGCCCTACGCCGCAAAGCGCCCTGCCACGCCTGAGGATATGAACCTGGTTCCCAACGCCGAGGCGGTGTTTTTCAACGTGATTATGGACGGTCAAATTCTCGAAAAGAACCTTAGTTACGCGGGCAGGGATTTAAACTGGCTTAACAACGAGCTTAAGGTGCAGGGCATAAAATCGCCGTCCGAGGTATTCCTCGCGATACTCGACAACAGCGGAACCCTTAATGTTTTCAAGAATTACGATTATGAGGAAAAGAACGATTATTTTGAATAGCCTAAAGAGAAAGGCTTACCTGAAAGCCGCCGCCGTAATCATTAAAGCCGTCGTTAAGGTTGATGATACAGCGGCGCTTTTTTGCGGCGTATTTAAGGGTGCTTTCGGTGCCGCCGCGCTTTCCGTCAAACCAGGTCACCACATAATCGCTGTTATCCACCATAAAGGCGTTCCGTTTGGCGTAACAGCCGCCGAAATAATCCTCAGAAACCTTTATAACCCTGTCCGCGCCGTGCAGTATTTTTTCGTGCCGCTCTCTCCATGGCTCGGGAAATCCCGCGCCCTGGTCCGCAAATGGCAAAGCGCAGATAAGCCGCACCGCGGGCAGCCGCTTTTTTAAGAGCAGTACCGCCTCCGCCGCGATAATATCAAACCCCATTGCCATACCGCTGTAAAAAGTATAGCACTCCTCATCAGGCAGAGAAAAAACCGTTTCGATAAGCCTGTTTTCAAAGCTGGTAAAGGCGGCTGTGTGCCTGTCGAGCCTGAAGGGGAATTTATCGGGTCTGTAGCCTGTAAAGCAGCAGCTTTTTTCAAATTCGTTTTTTACTTTTATTTCCGTCATTTTATATCACCGCATTTTTTGATTGACTTTACGTGCCTATTGGTATATTATTTAATTAAGTTTTTACCGAAAGAGGCGAAGCCGATGGACGCAATCGACCTAAAAATAATAACTCTACTGCAAAAAAATGCCCGAATGCCGCTTAAATTATTGGCGGAGCAGGTATACCTGTCCTCCCCCGCTACGGCGGCGAGAATCGACAAGTTAGAGCGCGAGGGGATACTTGAATCCTATACCGCAAACGTGAATCTTAAAAAGGCGGGCTTTCCGATAATTGCATTTATTCAGCTCGACCTTGACCCCAAATTAAAGCCGACCTTTTATCCCTTTATACGCTCTAACCCCAATGTGCTTGAATGTAACTGCGTTACTGGCAGATACTCACAGCTTATAAAGGTTGCCTTTGAAACAACCGAGGCGCTTGACGGCTTTATCGGCGAGCTTAACAATTACGGCCATACCGAAACCCAGATTGCCTTTTCCACCCCGCAGCCGCCGCGCGGTTTAGGGCTTGAAACGCTTAAGGGCTAATACCTTCCTGTTTACAAGCATTATTATATCGAACATTTGTTCATATGTCAAGTGTTGATTTTTTAATTTTTTTTACATTTTTAAACAATGCAAAGCAAACGTCCCGCTTTTTCGGGGCGTTTTATTAGGTTCTATTGCGAATGTTGGAGCATTTCTGGCCCCGCAAGCCTCACGGGGGCTGTCGCGGCGAAGCCGTGACTGGGGGATATTTAGGTCCGCAAAAACCAAAATGTATCCCTCCACCGCCCAA
>JBJEOD010000382.1:0-5486 GCA_051880535.1 Acutalibacteraceae bacterium
AAGCCAGACCGAGATTGTCGGTACTTTTTACAGCAGTTATATTGAAAACAACCGCGAGACCGACGGCGCTATCCGCTGGCTGCCTATGTGCGCGGAGGTTGACGGTTACATTGCAAACCTTGATTTGTTCGAGCAGTATAATATCCCCGTTCCCACAAACTACTCCGAGTTCATTTCCGCTCTTGACGCCTTTGAGAAGGTGGGCATAAAGGGCTTCGCAACCGACTGGAACGCAGATTATTCCTGCCTTGAATCTATACAGGCAAGCTCTATTCCGTTGCTTATGAGCCTTGAGGGCTCAATGTGGCGCAGAGAATACGAGAGCGAGATCGAGGACGGCAAGGTGGGTCTTGACGATAAGGTCTGGCCGCAGGTCTTCGAGCGTTTCGAGCAGTATTTAAAGGACATTAAAATGAAGCCCGAGGAAGCTGAATACGAGTGGAATGATGTATCCGCTCCCTTCCGCGAGGGGAAGGTTGCAATTATGCGCGGTACGGCAAACGACTGCGTTGTCACCAAAAGCGAGCTGGGTATGAACTGCGCTATTCTTCCCTATTTCGGCGAAACAAACGAGGATAACTGGATTCTTACCTATCCTATGTGTCAGTTAGCTGTAGCAAAGCATGTCGAGGAGGACAAGGTAAAGCAGGAAGCAATCCAGGAGGTGCTTAAGGCTATCTTCAGCGAGGAGGGACAGCGCTCTCTGGCATCGGGAGCAGCCGTGCTTTCATACAATAAGACCGTAAACATTGAAATGAACGACGCATTAAAGTATGTTAAGGACTGCATTAACAGCAACCATATGTATATGCGTTTAGCGTCTACCGAGTTTTTCTCGGTCTCCAAAGCGGTCGCACAGAAGATGTTTAGCGGCGAATACAACGCAAAGCAGGCGTATGACGCCTTTAACGAACAGCTTACAACTCCTAAGCCTTCCGCAGATGAGGAGGTTCTCATAACCCAGAAGACCGCCTATCCCTACACCTTCGGCGAACACGGAAGCCCCGCCGCGTCTTCTCTTTTAAATACAATGCGTAAGGGCACGGGTGACGAAATAGCAATAGGCTATTCAAATGTTGTAAGCTCGCCTATATTCACGGGCGACTACACCCTCCAGCAGTTAAAATGGCTTATGACCTTTAAGACAGTCGCCTACCGTTGCGAGTATACGGGCGCGGAGGTAAAGCGGATTATGGATTGGCTTGTCAATGTTAAGGAGGACGGCTCCAACCCCATTCGCCACTATAACAACATTCCCGTAACAAGCGGTATGGAATATGCCGTTACCGATAATGGGGACGGTACATATACCCTTGACAGTGTCACTGTTAACGGCAAGGAGTTGGAGGACGAGCGGGTTTATAATGTGCTTTTGCTCGGCGAGGATGTATATCTCGAAAAAGAGCTTTATTGCAACTGTCCGATGCCCGAGGATTTAAGGGCAAAGCGGGTCGAGCAGAATGTGGGCGATTACAACAGCTATGACTGTATGCTCGACGGCGTTAAGGCATGCGGTCAGCTTATTGAACCGACCGATTACGTAACAATTAACTAATAATAGCTTTATAAAGCTTTAAAGGAAAGGAAGACGGGACTATGCGAGGGCGATTGACCGCACTATTGATTACCGCCGTACTTGTTTGCGGCATTGTCGCGGGAAGTACAAGATACTTTGATTTTGTAAATCATACCATTTACAGCGAGAGCATAGCCCATTTGACCGAAATTTATCATCAGGCCAACCAATCTCTCCACTCGATGGTGGCGAGAAACTGGAATTCAATGCATATGTGGGTTCCGTATTTGCAGAACGGCAGCAGCGATAAGCAAATTAAGGAATATATAGAAACCTTAAAGGATAACAGCAGATTTACAGATTTCTATTTTATTTCCCGCGAGGGCGACTACTGTACCTACGACGGTAAAACAGGCTATTTAGACCTTAAGGAAAGCCTTCCCGCGCTGATTCTTCGCGGAGAGGATGTTGCGGTAAACTCCGTAGTTCCCGAAAAGCCCGAAATAATGGTTTTTGCCGTGCCTGCGGGTCAGGGAGTCTATCAGGGCTTCAGCTATGAAGCTATTGCAATAAGCTTCAATAACGCCGATTTGGTCAAAACACTTGATATATCGGCCTTTAACGGAAAATCCAGCAGCTATATTATCCACAGCGACGGCAGGGTTATTGTAGACAACGCCTCCGATTCCATAAAAGATATTTATAACTTTTTGGGAATATTAAAGGACGATTCCGACCTTACCCCCGAGGAAATAGCCGCAATACAGGAGGATTTCCAAAAAGGAAGCAACGGCTACGCCGAGCTTAGTATAGACGGTGTAAAGTATTATCTGGTATACGAAAGCGCCGATTTTGAGGACTGGATGGTATTAGGTGTAGTGCCGACCGACGTGGTAAACGCCAGTATGAACGATCTGCAGAAAAGCACCCTACTGTTAATGGCGGGGATTTCGCTGGCGCTGGTGGTTTTGTTGGTAGCATTTATCATCTGGAGATACCGTCAGAGTCTTACCGAAAAGGACGCGGAGATTCTCTACCGCGAGGAGCTGTTCTCAATACTTTCCAACAATGTCGATGATATTTTTGCAATGCTTGACGCGGACGCCCTGCAGGTTGATTATATAAGCCCCAATATAGAACGGTTGGTGGGTATTCCCGAAAGCGAGGCGCGGGAGAATATCCGTGTGGTTGACCGTCTTGTTAAAAGTGAGGAAAGCGGCCTTATTTTAGACCGCCTTCCCGAAATCGAGTCTGGTCAGCAATCCGAATGGGACAGGGAGTATGTTCACAGTAAAACGGGCGAGCTTCGTTGGTTCCACGCCACCGCCCTGTGCCGCGAGATTAGGGGAGCGAAGAAGTATATACTTGTGCTTTCGGACCGCACAAAGGAAAAGAAGATCAATCAAAAATTAGAGGACGCGGTTAACGCCGCCCGCAGCGCCAGTCAGGCAAAAAGCACCTTCCTTTCAAATATGTTGCACGATATACGCACGCCTATGAACGCCATAATCGGATTTGCCACACTGGCGGCGGCTAATGCGGAAAATGTTGTTAAGGTTAAGGATTACCTTTCAAAAATACTCTCTTCAAGTAATCATTTGCTCAGCCTTATAAACGACGTGCTGGATATGAGCCGCATTGAAAGCGGCAAGATTCAGCTGGAGGAGCAGGCGGCAAATCTTTCCTCCATTCTTCACGATATAAAAACAATAGTCAGCGGTCAGATTCATGCTAAGCAGCTGGATTTGTATATGGATGTTATGGATGTCACAGACGAGGATGTCTACTGCGACAGGACGCGCCTTAATCAGGTGTTGCTCAACCTGCTTTCAAATGCCATTAAATTCACCTCACCGGGCGGAATGGTATCAGTCCGTATTTCTCAGTTGCATTGCTCGGCGGAGGGCAAGGGCACGTATGAGATCAGGGTCAAGGATACGGGTATCGGTATGAGCCGCGAGTTTGCACAAAGAATCTTTGAGCCCTTTGAACGCGAGAGAAGCTCCACGGTAAGCAGAATACAGGGTACCGGTCTCGGTATGGCAATTTCCAAAAATATTATTGATATGATGGGCGGAACCATTCAGGTCAATACCGAAAAGGGAAAGGGAACAGAATTTGTCATTTGCTTAACGCTTAGACTTCAATCGGAAAAAAGAAGTGTTGAAAAGATTAAGGAGCTTGAAAACCTTAAGGCTTTAGTGGTAGATGACGATTTCAACACCTGCGACAGCGTCACTAAAATGCTGGTACAGGTGGGTATGCGCTCAGAGTGGACACTTTCGGGCAAGGAAGCAGTACTGAGAGCAAGACAGGCTCTGGAGCTGGGCGACAGCTTTCACGCCTATATCATTGATTGGCGTCTGCCCGATATGAACGGAATCGAGGTTACACGCCAGATTCGCTCTCTCGGAGACGATACGCCTATCATCATACTTACAGCTTATGACTGGTCGGATATCGAGGAGGAGGCAAGAGCCGCGGGTGTGACCGCCTTCTGCTCAAAGCCTATGTTTATGTCAGATCTAAGGGAGTCACTGCTTACCGCGCTCGGTCATCAAAAGGTCAAAAAGAATAAGACGCTTCCCACGGCCGAGGATATGGCGGACTTTAAGGATAAGCGACTCCTTTTAGCGGAGGATAACGAGCTTAACCGCGAAATCGCCTTGGAAATCTTAGGCGAGTACGGGTTTATCGTTGACACGGCTGAGAACGGTGATCAGGCGCTTAAAAAAATATCAAATTCCAAACCCGGTGATTACGATTTGATAATAATGGATATTCAGATGCCGATAATGGACGGATATGAAGCTACACAGCGTATCCGCAAGCTGGATAATTCGGAACTGGCGAAAATACCTATACTCGCTATGACAGCCAATGCCTTCGACGAGGACAGAAAAGCCGCCGAGGAATGCGGTATGGACGGTTTTCTGTCCAAACCGATTAATATTGAAGAGGTTATTAAGACTTTGCAGGATATTATTCAACAAAAGCAGTAACACAATCCTTTTTTCAAAGTATTGTTTCCTCTCATAATCCCTAAAAATGCAATATTTAGTTAATAAAGAGCCCCAAGAACTTATCGTCCTTGGGGCTTTTTAAAGAGGTTAAGAAAAAGATGGATTAATAGTTTTAACAGAGTAAAACCGCCTTTCAGGGCGGTTTTTGCTATTTGGAAAAAAGTTTATGATGGGTATTTTCTCGTCGCTTTTAGTGTGTTTTTTAAAAGTGGTCAAGTAAAATAGAAAAGAGACCGACGCGTTAAGGTAAAATCAAAATTTACATCCCTGCAAATCCTGAATTCTCCAACACAGCAATAGGCAAAGAGCCCAAATATTATGAGTTCCTTGGCTTGCAAACATCTACCCAAGCAGTAAATCCCGAATACTTTTCAAGCTCGGCTATAGTGAGCTCAATTGCACTGTTTGAACTGCCGCATGCAGGGAATACCGTTTCAAATCGCTTCAACGATTCATCCAGATAAACCTTTACTCCGTCATTTACCGCAAACGGACACACTCCGCCGACATCATGACCTATAAACTCGGCAACCTCATCGAATTTCAGCATAATTGCTTTCATTCCGAACTGCGCTTTGTATTTTGAATTGTCGATTTTTACATCACCCGCGGTTACAATAAGTATGCAGTCGTCCTTCAGTTTAAAAGACATTGTTTTTGCTATTCTCTCGGGAGCGCATCCGAGAGCGTGAGCGGCAAGCTCCACGGTTGCGCTGGATTCGCCCAATTCTTTGATTCGGCTGTCTATTCCAACAGATTTAAAATACTCTTTTACTTTTTCAATAGACATATTTACACTCCTAAAATTTTGATTGGTCTGTTGCTTGAGTTTTTATTATACAACATAATAAGTAAGCCCCAAAGACTTATGCCTTTGGGGCTTTGTCAAGATGTAGCAAAAAAGATGCCACCGCAAAATTCTGATGTGGACTTGAACCCACAAGGTT
>JBJEOD010000383.1:0-5471 GCA_051880535.1 Acutalibacteraceae bacterium
AATGCAGCACTTTGACAACGTGGACGACTTCTACGCCGCAATAGGCTACGGCGGGGTACTGCTTTCAAAAATAATGCCCCGCATTAAAGAGGAATATAACAAAAGGCACGCGGCGGCAAGACTTACGGAGGTTGCCCCCATCCCCGAAAGAAAATCGACAAAGTCTTCGGACGGCGTTATTGTAGACGGCATTGATAACTGCCTTATCAAGCTTTCAAAATGCTGTACGCCGCTTCCTGGGGACGAAATTATCGGCTTTATCACAAGGGGTCACGGCGTTTCCATTCACAAGCGGGATTGCCCGAACGTACCCGTTAACATTGCCGACTCCGCCGAGCCCGAGCGCTGGATTCCCGCGCACTGGGACGGAACAAAGTCCGATTCCTTTATATCTACCCTTCAAATCGCGGCAATCGACCGCGACGGACTGGTGCTTGATATTATGAACGCGGTTTACAATATGCGGGTTACCGCCCACAGCGTTTCCGCAAGGCAGACAAAAAGCGGTAACTGTCTTGTTGTGCTTACAATTTCGGTTGAGAGTGTGGAGCATTTAAAAAGCATTACTTCACGCCTTGAAAAGGTTAAGGGCGTGTTCAGCATTGAAAGGATAAATCAGTAATGAAGGCTGTAATTCAACGGGTGGAAAGCGCCTCTGTTAAGGTGGACGGCAAAACCGTGGGTTCCTGCAATAAGGGCTATATGATTCTTTTCGGCGCGGCAGAGGGTGACACCGAGGCGGAGGCGGAGCTGCTTGCAAAAAAGACCGCCAATCTCCGCGTTTTCTGCGATGAAAACGACAAAATGAATAAATCCATACTTGATATCGACGGAGAGATTTTAGCCGTATCTCAGTTCACCCTCTGCGCCGACGTTAAAAAGGGCAACCGCCCTTCGTTTACGGGCGCTTTAAAGCCGCAGAGCGCCGAGCGGCTTTATGACCTTTACTGTGAAAAGCTGAAGGAAACAGGCGTAAAAAGGGTGGAAAAGGGTGTTTTCGGCGCGGATATGAAGGTAGAGCTTATAAACGACGGACCCGTGACGATACTATTCGACACCGATATATGGAGAAAAAATGGAAATTAAAACTTTACATCTGGGACTTATTAAAACCAACTGCTACCTTATTTCAACCGAAAAGTCGGCTGTGGTAATCGACCCCGGCTTTGTGCGGGAGGGTCCGCTTGAATTTTTGAACGAAAATTCCGATAAGGATCGCCTGATTCTACTTACCCACGCCCATTTTGACCATATCGGCGGGGCGGAGGATTTGCGCGAAAAAACTGGGGTTAAGATTGGAATAGGCGAGCTTGACGCCGCCGCGCTTTCCGATACCGAGCTTAATCTGTCGGATATGTTTCACGCAAATATCGCCCCATTTAAGCCCGATTTCACCTATAAAAACGGGGAGAAAATCAGGATTGGCGATATTGAATTTAAGGTAATAGAAACTCCGGGTCACACGGTGGGCGGGGTATGCTATCTTACGGGGGACTGCCTTTTTTCGGGCGATACACTTTTTGAGGGCTCTATAGGCCGCACCGATTTCCCGGGAGGCGACCTAAAGGTGCTTAAGCGTTCGGTTAAAAAGCTTATGAACCTGCCGAATGATACTAAGGTTTATCCCGGTCACGGCGATTTTACAACCATTGCGCGGGAACGAGATAATAATATGTTTGTGTGGTGATAAAATGAAGCTTTGCCTTATAAATCATTCATACAAATACGAGCTTGAAAAGCTTATAAGGATTTTTCTGCCCTTTGAGAAAATCGAGTTTTCCGAGGAAAAAGAAAAAGGGGAGCGCGTTGCGCTGACCTTGCTTTCGAGAGGAGAAAGGACAACCGAGCTTACTGCCGAGCTTTTAATCGATAATAAAAGCTACAGCTTTTCCGAGAGCCTTTCAAACGGCAGTCCCGACTATGACAGTGAATGTGAGCGGCTTTTGGCGGTCGCGCTTTACAACTGCTTTGTAAGCGCGTCGGGATATGTCCCCGAATGGGGAATTTTGACGGGGGTGCGCCCCGCAAAGCTTTTTTCCCGCCTTTCTGCCGCCGAATCTCTTTCTTGTGCGGAGGAATGGTTTGAAAAGGGGCTTATGGTAAGCGAGAATAAAATTTCCCTCTGCCGCGAGACGGTGGAGAGTGAGGGGAGAATTACCGCCCTTTCCGTGCCTGATTCATACAGCCTTTATATTTCAGTACCCTTTTGTCCTACAAGGTGCGCCTATTGCTCATTTGTCTCCCATTCTGTAGAGCACGCAAAGAACCTTATTCCCGATTATATAAGGCTTTTAAAGGAGGAATTAAGGCTTACCGCCGAAATCGCGAAAAAGCTGAAGCTTCGGCTTGAAACCGTATATATCGGCGGCGGTACTCCCACCGCGCTTAGCGCAGAGCATTTAGGCGAAATAATGACGGCGGTTAAGGACTTTTTTGACCTTTCTTCTTTAAGGGAATACACCGTCGAGGCAGGCAGACCCGACACCGTGACAGCAGAGAAGCTTGATGTTATAAAAAATCTCGGAGCGACCAGAATAAGCATTAATCCCCAGACTATGAATGATGAAGTGCTTAAGGAAATAGGCAGACGTCACACCGCCGAGGATACCGAAAGGGCGTTTATGCTCGCAAGGGAGCACGGCTTTGACAATATCAACACCGATTTAATTGCGGGACTGCCGGGGGATACCTTTGAAAGCTTTAAAGCCACCCTTAAACGCGTTTTGGCTCTCGACCCCGAAAGCGTTACGGTACATTCGCTTTCAATGAAGCGTTCTTCTACACTTAATGTAAACGGGCTGTTCCCCGAGGCGAAAATGGGCGCAGAAGCGGCAAAAATGGTGAATTTTGCCCGCGAGACCCTCACCGAAAAGGGGATTTTTCCGTATTATATGTATAGGCAAAGCAAGACAGTGGGCAACCTTGAAAATGTGGGTTATTCCAAAAGGGGAGCGGAGTGTCTCTACAACGTTTTCACTATGGACGAAACCCACACGGTTTTGGCCTGCGGCGCGTCGGCTGTCACTAAGCTCAGAGAGCCAGACGGACCGTATATTGAACGAATTTTTAACTACAAATATCCATATGAATATATCAGCCGCTTTGATGAGCTGGCGGCAAGAAAGGACGGTGTTTTAAGCTTTTATGAAAAATACCCTGCAAACAGTAAATGATTTGGCGCTTACTTCTCCGAGGGAGCTTGTCGCCCGCGCGGAACGGCATTACGACAGGGAGCTTGCCGATATAGCTAAACGCATTTCGGACGACGACGATATAAAAATAGTGGCTTTAGCGGGTCCCTCCGCCTCGGGTAAGACCACGACGGCGCATATATTATGCGAAAAGTTGGGGCTGTTAGGCGAGGAAACCGAGGTTATTTCCCTTGACGATTTTTATTTGCCCGTAGACCTGCTTCCTCTTTTGGAGGACGGTACTAAGGATATTGAATCGGTAAACGCCCTTGATATTCCGCTTATCAACAAATGCTTTAACGAAATTATAAAGACGGGAAAAACCGTCCTGCCCAAATTCAAATTTTCCACTAAAACAAGGATAACCGAGGCGCGGGAAATCGACGTTTCGGGCAGAGGGATAGCGATTGTGGAGGGTCTTCACGCCTTGAATCCCCTTATAACCGATTTGGTGCCGAGAAAAAATATTTTCAAGGCGTATATCAGCGTGAACCGCGGTATTGAAAACGAGGACGGCGGCAGGCTTTTGTCCAGCCGACAGATAAGGCTTGCAAGACGGGTACTGCGCGACCGCACCTTCAGGGGTACACCCGTAAACGAGACCCTGTCGCTCTGGCAGGGGGTTGTAGAGGGGGAAGAAAAGTACCTTTACTGCTTTAAGGATACGGCCGACGTGCAGATTAAAACCTTGCATATTTACGAACCGTGCCTTTACCGAAACGAGTTTTTAAGCCTTAAGGACGAAATAAGCGAGAATACACAGCTTAAAGATTATTTTTTAAAAACCGCCGCCGCGCTTGAACGCTTTGTTCCGATTGACAGCGCGCTTGTACCCGAAAATTCGCTTGTGACCGAATTTATAGGAAACGGTAAATATAAGCTATAGCATACTTGAAAAGTTCATAAATATATGATAAAATACGAAAAAAGGAGGTCTTTAAGATGGATTTTTTTGACGATATGGTAAATAAGGCTAAAGAAGCAATCGACGTTGCCTCTAAAAAAACGGGCGAGGTTGTAAACACTCAAAAGCAGAAATTTGATATTGCTTCGCTTGAAAGCAAAAGAGCAAAGGATTATGCGGTTTTGGGCGAGATTTATTACAATAAAATAAAGGACGGCGCGGTCGAGGACGAAAATGTCAGCGAGTTAGTGCTGGCTATAAAGGAAAAAAGCGAAAAGATTGATAAGCTTAAGGCGGAGGTTAACAGCGCAAAAAACAAGCGTATCTGCCCTAAGTGCGGCGCGGCTATCGAGCAGACCTCAAACTACTGCAACGCCTGCGGCGCAAAGCTGTTTTTTGACAGCGAGGAGGACAAGACAGAGGAATAACGGATTCTTTTATTTTAGAAATATTGTACAAAAAGCCTCCCTTGCCTAAAGGGAGGGGGACCGCCGAACGGCGGTGGAGGGATATATTCAGGCTTTTTGAAAATCAAATATCCCCCAGTCACAGCTTTGCCGTGACAGCCGCTGACGGCGGCGGTCCCCTCTGTCACTCCGTGACATCTCCCCACACTGTAGGGAGTCACCCTTTAGGCAAGGGGGCCTTTAATTTTTGTAAGGAGCTATGGAGAGAATAAATGAAGAACACTAAAAAAATCGGCATAATCGTCGCCGATGCGGACGAGTTTGCACCGCTTGAGGAAACAATCAAAAAAGGCGAGTACACCGAAAAGTCCTTTTTGAAAAGAAGAATACTTGAATTTAAAACGGAAAACGCGGAAATTTCTGCCATACTTTGCGGAATAGGCAAGGTAAACGCGGCGGCTGCGGCGGCGCATTTAGTTGATTCGGGCTGTGAAATTATACTTAATTACGGGCTTTCGGGCGGGATTAGCGGTATAAGGCGGGGCGAGCTCTGCCTTTGCACCGAGTTTTTCGAGCACGATTTCGACCTTACCACCATTGGCTACAAGCCCTGTGAAAAGCCCGCGCAGAGCTATATTTTCAAGTCGGACAAGCGCTTGAATTCCGTTATAAAATCCCTTGTGCCAGATATTAAGGAGGGCGTAGCCGCGACAGGCGACCGCTTTGTCTGCGACGAGGGCTTACGAAAGCTTTTGAGGGACAGCTTCGGCGCTATGTGCTGTGATATGGAGACGGCGGCTATCGCCTATGTCTGCGAATATGCGGGCGTACCCTTTGCCGCGGTGCGTAAGGTTTCCGACGACGCGGGAGAGGACGCGGCGGAAAGCTACCGCGAGATGAATACCTCGGGCGAGACGGCGCTGTCCGATTTTATCCTTGACTGCGCCCGCGCCGCCGCCAAAGAGCTTT
>JBJEOD010000384.1:0-5457 GCA_051880535.1 Acutalibacteraceae bacterium
GTTAGCCCTCTCGGATAAATTTATCGAGGAAGAGCACCTTACCGCAATGATGGTAACCCACAATATGAAGGACGCGATTGCCCACGGCAACCGTCTTATTATGATGAACAACGGTCAGATAATCCTCGACGTTTCAGGCGAGGAAAAGAAAAAGCTGACGGTTGAATACCTGCTCGAAGCCTTCACAAAGCTAAGCGGCTCCGAATTTGCAAACGACCGCGCCCTGCTTTCATAATTTTAAATTTCAAACGCCCCGAATCGCTATGATTCGGGGCGTTTCCGTATTCTATCCCTCCACCGCCATTCGGCGGTCCCCCCGTAAGGGTTGGGAGGCTTTAAACAGATTACTTCTTAACCTCAAACGTAAATTCTCCGTCCTTATAGGTGCAAAGCACGGTATCGCCGTTTTTGACAGAGGAATCGAGGATTTTCTCGCTTAGCGGGTCCTCTATTTTGTTCTGAATCTCGCGGCGGAGAGGTCTTGCGCCGTATACAGGGTCAAAGCCCTTTTCGGCAAGAGCGTATTTAACGCTGTTGTCAAATTCGGCGGTAATATTGAGGTTTTTAAGCCTTTCGGCAAGATTTGAAAACATTTTTTCCGAAATCTCGGCAATCTGTTCCTTATTAAGCTTCGAGAAAACGATTATATCGTCCACACGGTTTAAAAATTCGGGACGGAATGTGGACTTAAGCTCGTTCAAAACAAGCTCCTTTACGTCCTTGTTGTCGTCCGTACTGCTCTCGCCGAACCCGAAGGATATCTTCTTTTCGGTTATAAGCCTTGCGCCGACATTGGAGGTCATAATTATAATCGTGTTTTTAAAATCCACGCGGCGACCCTGCGAATCGGTAAGAATACCGTCCTCCAAAATTTGCAGGAGCATATTGAAAACGTCGGGATGCGCCTTTTCAATCTCGTCGAAAAGGATTACCGAGTAGGGATTGCGCCTTACCTTTTCGGTAAGCTGTCCCCCCTCCTCAAAGCCGACGTATCCGGGCGGCGAACCGACAAGCCTTGAGACTGTGTGCTTTTCCATATACTCCGACATATCAAGCCTTATCATCATATTTTCACTGCCGAACATCGCCTGCGCTAACGCCTTGCACAGCTCGGTTTTGCCGACGCCCGTGGGTCCTAAGAAGATAAAGGAGCCTATCGGGCGTTTCGGGTCCTTAAGCCCTACCCTGCCGCGGCGAATCGCCTTTGCGACGGCGGTGACAGCCTCGTCCTGACCTACAATCCTATTATGGAGCTCATCTTCAAGCTTTAAAAGCCGTTCGCTTTCCTCCTCGGTAAGCTGTGAAACGGGAACACCCGTCCAGGAGGACACGATTTCGGCAATATCCTCCTCGCCTACCTCGCCGTTTATGTGACTGTTCTGCTTGTGCCAGCTTTCTTTAGCGGCATTGTACTGCTCCTTGAGCTTTTTCTCGCTGTCGCGCAGGGCGGCGGCACGCTCAAATTCCTGCGAATTTATCGCCTCGTCCTTTTCTGCCTCGGTGCTTGAGATTTTTTCCTCAAGCTCCTTAAGCTCGGGCGGTGCGGCGCAGGCGTTAAGACGTACCCTTGACGCCGCCTCGTCAATTAAATCTATCGCCTTATCGGGCAAAAATCTGTCGCTGATATAGCGCGCCGAAAGCTTAACCGCCGCGTCTATCGCCCCGTCGGTAATCTTCACCTTGTGGTGCGCCTCGTACTTATCCTTTATACCCTTAAGAATAAGCACCGCGTCCTCCTCGGTAGGCTCTGAAACATTGACAGGCTGGAAACGGCGCTCAAGGGCGGAATCCTTTTCAATGTTTTTGCGGTATTCCGAAATGGTGGTGGCGCCTATCAGCTGGAACTCGCCGCGCGCAAGGGAGGGCTTCAAAATATTCGCCGCGTCGGTCGCGCCCTCGGCGGAGCCCGCGCCTATTATGGTGTGAACCTCATCAATAAAGAGGATAATATTGCCCGCCTTTGTTACCTCGTCTATGACCGACTTTATCCTTTCCTCAAAATCGCCGCGGTACTTTGTTCCCGCAACCATTCCCGTAAGGTCAAGGGTTATAAGCCGCTTGTTTTCGAGTATTTCAGGTACGCTACCGTCGGCGATTTTCTGGGCTAAGCCCTCCACAACGGCGGTTTTACCGACGCCCGGCTCGCCTATTAAGCAGGGGTTGTTTTTGGTTCTGCGGCAAAGAATCTGTATAACACGCTCAATTTCATTTTCCCTGCCTATTACGGGGTCGATTTTACCCTTTTTAGCCTCGGCGGTAAGGTCTCTGCCGTACTTCATAAGGGTCGGTGTTTTTGAATCGGACTGCTTGCCCGACACCGCCTGCGACGGCTCCCCCGCCTCGTTAGGGTCTATACCCGACGCCTTAAGCGCCGCCGTTGTAAGGGAAGCGGTATCCACGCCCAATTCGTTTATAAACCTTATGGCGTAATTGTCGCCCTCGCTTAAAATGCCTATCAAAATATGCTCTGTGCCGACATACTTTTTGCCCATACTCGCGCACCCCGCCATTGCGGTTTCAATAACCCGCTTAGCACGGGGAGTAAAGTAATCGGGCGACAGCCTTGTCGGTGTACCGCAGCCGATATTTGAGCGCATAAGCTCCTCAATATTTTCGGCGGTAATTCCGTTTTTGTTAAGCACCGCCGCCGCAACGCCGCTGCCTATCCTTAAAAGTCCCAAAAGCAAATGCTCGCTTCCGACATAGGTGTGTCCCAATTGCTCAGCCGAGCTTATCGCCTGATTGAGCGCCTCGTTTGCCTTTGAAGTAAATCCGTTAAAATTGTATTTCATAAAGCATAACCTCCCTTATCGGTTAAAAATTATTGCGCCAAAGCCTCTCTCATACAGCTTGCGCGGTAAATATCCCTTTCGTCAGGCTCCAGCTGACCGTATTTTTTCATCAGCATATAGGGCTGACCCTCTATTATAAGCTTTATAGGCAGGGCGTCCGTTTTAAGTATGCCCATACTTATGCCGAGTTTAATCCTTGATAATAAATTCATCATTTCCTCGCTTGAAAGCACGCGGCAGTTCTGCAAAATCCCGAGCGCCCTGAAGCAGGTATCCTCTAACTTTACGCGGTTAAGACTCTCCCGTTCCGCGCGCTCCTTATCGATGAGCTGTTCGGTAATGATTTTAAGATTATCGAGGGCGTTTTTCTCGCTTATGCCGAGTGTAATCTGGTTTGAAACCTGATACATTGAGGCGGCCGGCTTTGAGCCCTCTCCGTACATACCCCTTACCGTAAAGCCTATTTTGCCCACAGAATCCGCTATCTGCGAAATGCCGCCCGAGGACTCCAGCACAGGCAGATGAAGCATTACCGAAGCGCGGAGCCCCGTGCCTAAATTGGTGGGACACTCGGTTAAAAAGCCCAAATTTCTGTCAAAGGCGAAATGCAGGGAATTATAAAGCAGGGTATCAAGCATTTCAGCTGTCTCATAAGCCTTTTCAAGCTGTAAGCCGCCCAAAATCACCTGAATCCTTATATGATCCTCCTCGCCTATCATAATACTTATGCTCTCATCACCCGACAGTATGATAGCACGCTCGGCATTGATGTTTGCAAACTCGGGGCTTATGACGTGGCGCTCGACCATTGCCATAACCTCGGTCTGAGGAACGTCCCGCATATCGATGTAATTAAGCGATTTTGCAAAGGGCGTGTTGCTCTCCGCAATCGCTTTTTTAACCTTTTGGTTAAGCTCCTTTCTCTGCTCCGCAGTCATTCTCGCGGGAAAGGGTATTCCCGCAAGGTTGCGGGCGAGCCTTATTCTTGTGCTTACCACAATATCGTCCTGCGGAGCACTCGTTGCATACCAGCTACTCATTTTCCTTCTCCTCCAGCTTCTTGATTTTATCGCGGACCACCGCCGCCTCCTCAAATTTCTCCTCGCTTACAAGGCGGTTAAGCTCCATTCTTAGGGTATCTACCGTCTCCTCCTGCGGCTTTACGGCAAGCGGCGCGCTGTTAGGAATTTTGCCCGTGTGCTTTACCGTGCCGTGAACCCGCTTTAAATATGGTAAAAGCTCGCTGTAAAAGGTGCGGTAGCAATCCGCACAGCCGACCTTACCCGTTTCGGCAATATCAGAAAAGGTTGCGCCGCAGACAGGACATCGCACCGCCTGCGCCCCCGCGCCTATAGACCCTATATCCCCGAACATTGAGGAAAGCATCTCCGCAAGACCTCCGTGAGAGAATTTGCCGTAGCCCTCCTTCGCGGCGCAGGAGGAGCAGAGATTCCGCTCGGTCACAACACCGTTAATTATCTGTTTAATATGTGTAGTAGCATTGTTTTTTCCGCATTTATCGCACAGCATATAAATCGCTCCTTTTAAAAAATTAATCAATCTGGGTTAAAAGCAACTGCTTTAAAATCGCCGCTCTTAAGGTATCCCGGTACTCAACGGGCACCGACTGAACCACGCTCCCCGAAACCGCCGCCGCTATAATGCGCGCGACCTGTGGGCTTATTATACCTGAGCTTGTGCAGTTTTCAATTACAATACGCGTAGTCATACTGTCAATAGTATCTCCTATTGAATTGATGATGTGCATAAGCGCCGAGGCGTGGCTTAACACCACCCGCTTGATACGGATATATCCCCCGCCGCCGCGTCGGCTTTCGATTATATACCCGTGCTCGGGCGTAAAGCGTGAAGACAGCACGTAATTAATCTGGCTCGGCGCACAGCCTATCATATTTGCAAATTCATTTCTCTGTATCTCGGCGGTATTGGCGCCCGACTCATTTAACATTCTTATTATTTCATTGGTTATCAAATCGCTCATTCTCATTTTCGAACACCTCTTTTGACCTTTCCTGACTATTATTATACATCAAAGTCAGGAAAAGTCAAATACTTTTTTGAAAATTTTTAAAAATTTTTTTAGCCTGCTGTATGTAACACATTTTTAAGCCGCGGCATAGTATGTGATGAAGACAAAAAAGGAGGTCTTTTATAATGTGTAATAATTGTTTTGGCGGTAACGGCTGTAGCTGGATCATCATCTTAATACTCATTCTCTGCTGCTGCGGCGGCTGGGGCGGCAATTCCGGCAATTGTGGCTGTGACAACAACTGCGGATGCGGCTGCTGATAATCCGTAAGGCTTGTAAGAGCAAACAAACGGGTGCCGAAAGGCACCCGTTTGTTGTATCAAAGTCTGATTATGCTATTGTAAGGACAGCCGTCCTCGGACGTCCGAAAATATTAAATATTAAACAGCAGCTCGCCGTAGCTCGGATATGGCCAGCAGTCCTTTGAGACGACCGCCTCGGCGCTGTCGGAATACTTGCGGATGTCCGCCATCAGCTTTAACACCCTGTCGTGGTATTCGGTCGCGCGGTCGAGCATATCGGGGATTTTCTCTGCCGACATAACCGCCATTTTAAGGTCACCTGTAAGCTTGTAAATCTCGGTCTCGGCGGCGGAAAGACGGGCTATTATCTCGG
>JBJEOD010000385.1:0-5436 GCA_051880535.1 Acutalibacteraceae bacterium
CAAATGCCCGTCAAAAGCGAGAAAGTGCCAAATCCCGTCTCGATCAAATTTTCACCATCCTTGACGGTATGCAGAATCATCCTATGGAGTATGATGATGAAATTGTGCGTCAGATACTCGAATGTGTGGTTGTCGAATCAAAGGATGAAATAAAAGTGGTATTCGTCGGCGGTCTTGAAGTATGTGAGCAACTGATCGCGTGAGGGTTCGAAGTCATCAGCCAAAAACGCCAAAATATCTTTTTTATAGCCCTTAGACAAACGAAAAAGTCGCTTGATGTAAATCGAGCGACTTTTTCAAAACACGCCTGCCGCAAAGCGGCATATAATATAATGTAAGGACGGCGAACAAGACAGGCTCTGCCCCGTATGCCGCGCGGGGCAGTCTATTAACGCGCCGTTTTCGGAGCATTATTCAGGCGGCGGAACGGGGAGTTAAAAATTGAATCCGTGTGAGCTTACGGCTTCTGTAACCGCTCTTGCGAATATGCTTGCAGGCAGGCTCAGCGTAAACGAGCTTAATCTCCTGGGAGCGGTCTTAACACAGCTCGGGGATACCCTTACCACCATTGCCGCTCAAAAGACTCTCTGCGAACAGAATACCTGATGAGCTGTTGGGTACCCGATAATAATATTGCAATAAAAATACTTGACATAGGCTTTCGGCTGTGATATAATCACAGCTGTAAAGCTTTTTTCTTTACAGAAAAGGTGTATGTATGCCTAAGAATTTGTATTTTTCGGCCCTGATTGACGTTTACGGTCCGTTTTTAAACGAAAAGCAAAGGGAGCTTTGCGAGTATTATTATAACGACGATTTATCGCTTGCCGAAATTGCCGAGAATGTCGGCATTACCCGTCAGGGCGTGCGCGATTTGATAAAGCGGGCGGAGCAGACCCTTGTTTCGCTCGAAGAAAAATGCCGCTACTGCGAGCGCTTTTTGGAGCTTAAGGAGTTAAGCGTAAAGGCGCGGGGCGGGGACGGCGGCGCGGCGGAGCGTATTTTGGATATTATCGAGGAATTGTGAGGTAGGTCGCTATGGCGTTTGAAAATTTATCCGATAAGCTTTCGGGCGTGTTCAAGCGACTGCGCTCAAAGGGAAAGCTGAGCGAGGCGGACGTTAAAACCGCCATGCGCGAGGTAAGGCTCGCGTTGCTTGAAGCCGATGTTAACTATAAGGTCGCAAAGGACTTTACAAACACCGTCACCGAAAAATGCATCGGCGCAAATGTTATGGAAAGCCTTACCGCCCCTCAGACGGTTATTAAAATCGTCAAGGAGGAGCTTACCGCCCTTATGGGCAGCGAGCAGGCGCGGCTTAAAATTTCAAACAAGCTTCCCACCGTCATTATGATGTGCGGTCTTCAGGGCTCGGGTAAAACCACCCACTCCGCAAAGCTTGCAAAGTATTTAAAGGGCAAGGGTCACAGGCCGTTGCTTGTCGCCTGCGATATATACCGCCCCGCCGCGATTGAACAGCTAAAGGTCGTAGGCAAGGCGGTGGACACCCCTGTTTTTGAGTTGGGCACCGAAAAGCCCGAGATAACAGCCAAAAAGGCGGTCGCCCATGCGCGGGACTACGGCTACGATTTTGTAATACTCGATACCGCGGGCCGTCTTCATATCGATACCGAGCTTATGGACGAATTAAAGCGGGTAACTAAGGCGGTCGAGGTGACCGACATACTGCTGGTTATCGACTCTATGGTCGGTCAGGACGCGGTGAATATAGCAAAAGCCTTTAACGATAGTCTGGAAATCGACGGCGTTATCTTAACCAAGCTGGACGGCGACACAAGAGGCGGCGCGGCGCTCTCTGTAAGGGCGGTTACGGGCAAGCCGATTATGTTCACGGGCGTAGGTGAAAAGCTCGAGGATTTAGACGAGTTCCACCCCGACCGTATGGCTTCAAGAATCCTCGGAATGGGCGACGTGCTTTCGCTTATTGAGCGGGTCGAATCCGAGCTTGACGAGAAAAAGGCGGAGGAAGCCGCCAAAAAGCTGCAGGAAAACAAGTTTGATATGAACGACCTGCTCGACCAGTTCCAGCAGATAAAGAAGATGGGACCCCTTAAAAATGTGCTTTCAATGCTGCCGGGTATGGATAAGCAGCTGCGCGATGTGGATATCGACGACCGTCAGATGCTCAGAATCGAGGCGGTCATTAAGTCAATGACCAAAAAGGAGCGTGCAAAGCCCGACATTATAAACGCCTCAAGAAGGCGGCGTATAGCGGCGGGCGCGGGCGTTAAGGTGGAGGACGTTAACAAGCTTCTGCGCCAGTACGAGCAGATGAAAAAAATGTTCAAGCAGATGAACACAAAGGGCGGCAAGCGGAATCTTATGCGCGGTATGCGTATGCCGGGCGGTCCCAAGGGATTAGGCTTTTAATAATTTGTCTTTAAGACGGGTTCGGCTCTCGCCGTCCCGAATATAGAAATTCTGATATGGAGGTGTATTACTGTGGCAGTTAAAATCAGACTTCGCCGTATGGGCGCTAAAAGAGCTCCCTTTTACCGTGTTGTTGTAGCTGATTCAAGATATCCGCGCGACGGCCGTTTCATCGAAGAGATCGGCACCTACGATCCCACTAAGGATCCGGCAGCCGTTAACATTGACGCTGAAAAGGCTAAAAAGTGGATTTCTAACGGAGCTCAGCCTACCGATACCGTAAAAGCTTTGCTTAAGAAAAACGGCGTGCTTTAATAATTTGAGCGAGGTAAAACAATGAAAGAGCTTCTTACAGCTATCGTATCGGGTCTTGTTGAAAAGCCCGAGGAGGTAACAGTTACCGTTGACGAGCCGAACGAGGAGGGCGTGATTTACTATCATATTCACGTTGCGGAAAATGATATGGGACGCGTCATCGGCAAGCAGGGCAGGATTGCTAAGGCAATCAGGGTAGTAATGCGCGCCGCCGCCAACAGGAACAATGAAAAAATATCGGTCGAAATCGACTGATAAACGACCGGGCAGGCTGTCCGGTCATGATTTAAGCTTATACCCCCGTTTGGGGGTATTTATATATTATTTTTCGGAGGGAATATGATTAAGCAGTATCTTGAAACGGGGAAAATCGTGGGAACGCACGGAATAAAAGGTATGGTCAGGGTTCAGCCCTGGTCGGACTCGGGCGAATTTTTAACCAATTTCAAGCGCTTTTATTTGTCGGCGGACGGTTCCGAAATGCTTAAGGCGGTAAAAATTCAGCCCCACGGCGGGGTGGTGCTTATTGCGTTTAAAGGGGTTGATTCGGTCGAGCAGGCGGAGGCATTGCGCGGCAAGACGCTTTATATCAGCCGCGGCGATATTACGCTCCCCGAGGGCAGATATTTTATTGATGACCTTATCGGCTGTGGTGTCTTTGACGCGGACAGCGGCGAAAGGTACGGCGTAATTTCCGAGGTATCACAGACGGGCGCCAACGACGTATGGCATATAAAATCGGGCGACAGGGAGTATCTTCTCCCCGCGATAGACGAGGTTATAGTCTCGGTTAAGCCCGAGGATGAAAGGCTTGAAATTCGCCCTATGAAAGGAATTTTTGACGATGAGGATTGACATAATGACCCTCTTTCCCGAAATGTGCGAGACGGTTATGAGTGAGAGCATAATCGGCAGGGCGAGGAAGGCGGGCAAGGTTGAAATTGTCGTTACAAATATCCGCGATTTCGCAGGCAATAAGCACAATAAGGTTGACGATATGCCCTACGGCGGCGGAATGGGAATGATAATGGCGGCTGACCCGATTTATAAATGCTATAAAAGCCTTTATAACGAGGATGAGCCTAAGCCGCGCCTTGTGTATATGTCCCCGAAGGGCAAAACCTTTAATCAGCAGAAGGCGGTCGAGTTATCCCGCCTTGACCGCTTAGTACTGCTGTGCGGGCATTATGAGGGCGTGGACGAGCGGGTTATAGAGGAAATAGTTGACGAGGAAATTTCGATAGGCGATTTTGTGCTTACAGGCGGTGAGCTTCCCGCGCTTACCGTGGCGGACGCGGTCTGCCGAATGTTGCCCGGCATCCTGTCGGACGAGCTCTGCTTTGAAGAAGAAAGCCATTTTTCGGGCTTTCTTGAATACCCGCAGTATACAAGACCCGCCGTCTGGCACGAAAAAGAGGTTCCTGAGGTTCTGCTTTCGGGCAATCACGCGAAAATTGCCGAATGGCGTCGGATACAGTCGATTTTAATAACCGCAGAGCGCCGACCCGACGTTTTTGACCCTGAATTACTTACCAAATCCGACATAAAAGCCTTCAAAAAAAGCGAAATCCCCCTGCCCGACGGCGTCAAAGACCGATAATTTGCCGTTCACGGTTTATTAACATATTAAAACTGCACAAATACCGCATTTTGCAAATCGAAATTGTTGGAAAAACATTAGAACTTATTCACAAAAACTTGACGGCGGCATTAAATGTGGTATAATAACTATAGTTCAAACTTTAAATTGAAATTATCTTAATTAATCTTAAGGAGATTTTACAATGTGTGTTAAAGACGTAGTTATTCAAAATCAGGTTGGTCTGCACGCGCGTCCCGCCACCTTCTTCATTCAGAAGGCTAATGAATATAAATCCTCTATCTGGGTTGAGAAGGACGAACGTAAGGTAAACGCTAAAAGTCTCTTGGGCGTTCTGTCGCTCGGCATTGTCGGCGGAACAACCATAAAAATTATTGTTGACGGTTCCGACGAAAAGGAAGCCCTTGACGGTCTTGTTTCTTTAGTAGAATCCGGTTTTGCCGATTAATGTTGTTTTTAATGCAAGCCGATATTAAAAATTTTAATATCGGCTTGATTTCTTATTGACTTTTTCAAATTTCCTGATATAATAGTAAAGGTATCAGAAATTAAATATCCGGGTGTGGCGCAGCTGGTAGCGCGCTTGACTGGGGGTCAAGAGGCCGTGGGTTCAAGTCCCGTCACTCGGACCAGTCGAGAGCCTCGACACGCAAACGCGTAGTTGAGGTTCTTCTTTTTTACAAAATTTATTCTCGCGTCGAGGCGGCTACTTTTTTGCTACATATTAACAAAACGAAATTCCGTTCTCGGAAGAGGGCGGATTTTCGTTTCCTTACGCTTATGGCATAAAACAAAAAAATCGGACGGTGATATTATGAAAACAGTACAGTACGGCGCTTGGAAAATAGCGGTTGATATTGAAAAAACGCAGCGGTATTATGCCGCCTATAAAAAAAGCGATAGTCAGGCAAACAGAAATTTTGCAGAATACTGTAAAGCCTTAAGCGCGGAAGAAAAACAGTTTTTTGACGCTTTTGCAATTACTCCCGAATGCTGCGAGCTTGAGTATATCGGCGCAAGCAAAAAGGGTGATTTCCCCTGCGGCGGGTATTATGCGGTTTGCGGAGAGTATTTAGAGTATCCGCCGGAGGAATTGATAACAGTAAGCGAGCTTGCTGAAAACGATTTTA
>JBJEOD010000386.1:0-5432 GCA_051880535.1 Acutalibacteraceae bacterium
GTCCATAACGCTTTCTGACCGTATGTAATAGTTCCGTATATGGCGCACTTATGAAGACGCAGAAATCGTCAAACAGCAGTTCTTTGGATATTTGCAGTATTTCAGACACAGTTATGGCAATTTCATACGGTATCGGAAAACGACCCTGTTCATAGCCGAGAATTGTTGCCGGTACAATGTTTAACTTCTCTGCAAGCTGCCTTGTGGTAAGTCCTCTCAGTTGGTGATAGTAGCGCATATATTCTCCGGGAGTGCTTAAATCACTCAAAGTTTCAAAGGTAAATCTCAAGTGCATCAGCATTTTGCCGTGCCGGTATTCATATAGCCCTGTGTGATTGAGAACAGTATCGCGTTGTCAATAAAGAATACGGCCCGTTTATGAGATATTGCTTTATTATTACTGATGCTCCGCTTGAGACAGATGAACCGCTTTCGGAAGCGGTATGCGATAACTGCGGAGAATGTATAAAGGCGTGTCCCGGAAATGCAATTTCAGAAGACGGACTTGATACATGGCAGTGTGCGGTTTATTACAAGGGTGCTCATAAATCAAATCCTTTTATAACCGAGGATTTTCTGAAAGATGAACCCGAAAGAGAAGAAATCCTTAACGGAAAAAAGCGTTTTGACAGCGAATCGGCGAGAGCAATATTTAAGAAGATGAACTTTTTACCTAATACCCAGTGGGGATATGCTCCCTGCCTTTGCGGTAAAAAATGTGATGTCGCCTGCTACCGACATCTGAAAGGGGAGTTAAAATAATGAAATCCGAAATTATTAAAATTGCAAAGGATAACCTTGCGGATATAGTCGGCTTTGCCTCGGCTGAAGCCTTTGAAAAGGACGACCCTATATTTAAAATTTATCCTGAAACCAAAACCGTTATAGCTTTGGCTTTCAGGGTATTGCGCGGAATCTATCGTGGAACAGAGGAGGGGACGACATATTATCAATACACAACAATGGGCGTTGAAAATATGGAAGAAACCATAATGCCGATGGCTCAGCTAAAAATTGCGAATCATATTGAGTCGAAGGGATATATTGCTGTGCCACAGCGCCGTCATCAGCAGATAATGTCTGAGAAAAACAGCACAAATCCTGAAGTTGCGTATGACGCCGTTTACAGAAGTAAAGCAGCCGAAAACCAAATGAATTTTGCCGATACGGCGGTTAAGTGCGGAATAGGTGAAAAGGGTCTTTCAGGTGCTGTTCTTACCGATGATTTCGGTCCGATGGTGCGATACTGCTTTATTCTTACAAATGCTGTAATTGAGCCTGACGAAGTAAAGGAAGCTCATCTTTGCGATAAATGCGGCAAATGTATTAAGGCATGTCCGGGTAAGGCTATTTCTGAGACAGGGAAGCTTGATCTCTGGCAATGCGCTGTATACTATAACGGTGCAAACGGTACTAAAAACCCCTTTATGCCGCCCGACGCGTTCGCTGATTTGAAAAACCGAATAGAAATTATTGCGGGCGAGGCTAAGGTTACGCCCGAATCGGCACGAACAATACTCGATAGAATATTCTTTTATCCGCCTGCTCAGCACGCATATCAGTGCTCGATTTGCGGTAGAGCGTGCGACACTGAATGTTATATACACTTAGAGGAAAAGGGCGTTCTTAATAAAAAATTCAATCGCAAATTCCGAACACGCGAGCCATGGAAATTTTCTGTTGAGGATTTTAAATGACTTGTTTGATTTATCAAAGGAAGCGAGAAAATAATGAAACTTTCAAGAGATAAACTTAAAAAAGTATACAATAGAGCATTAGGAATACTCGGTAATATAATCATTATATTATTAGTTGTTGCTTTAATTATAGTTGGTATTCCAACGGTTTTTTCACTTGTTTACGAAAATAACGAGGCTGCTCCGATTACACATAATGCAGTTGATGAATTTATCCAACCTTCTGCCGGTGAAAACAATATACAGTCAGGTCCTTATTGGTATTATCAATATGCTACAGACAGCGAAAATCCAGATTGGACAAATTGCACCCGCGGTCACGGCGACTATTGGCGACCTGCCACCTCGGCGTCGCTCGCTTATATGGGCATATCCAGAATGGGTAAGATACAAATAAATAATTTTAACGGTCAACTCGACAGGGTGGGAACTCCTTCTGTTGCTTATGCCTTCGTTACATACGGAGACGGCGAGATTATTATGAACGGGTCGGCAGGGTTGATTAGCACTTATGAAGGTTATTCTCCGAAAGTGCGTATCACCGTAAATAATGAGGCTGTTTATCCTCAAGACGGCTGGCTTGATATCAGCGCTGAACAATCTGTTTCTTTTAACAATGTATCATTTCAGGTGAACAGCGGTGATACTATACGTTTTGAAATGAGTGTAAGCTCACATTTAGAGTCCGGCTGTGAAGTATTTGTAACTTGGAATCCCTCTTTTATATTCATAGAAGACGGTATGAAATATACCCAAACAAACGATATTTATAACCGTCTTACCGCATATATGAATAATATTTTCCGTAATACGGATTCCGAAACAATGGATGATAATGCGGTTTCAATTCAAAAAGCGGCGGAGGCTTATGCGCAAAATTCGCAGTACGGATTGTATACTCCGTTAAATGCGATATACAATTCAACTCAATTACTTCCTTCTGATGAAACTTCGGTGTGGAAATTCGCTGTACTCAGCAATTATAACAGAGATTTTTATACACCTAACGGTAATTTGGATTTAACGGCGCAATGGACAGAATCGGGGCTGCAGCTTTCTTGGGAGAATGAAAGTTCTATTTCGGAGATTTGTTTTATTTTACAGGACGGTACGGTTCAGAAATATACTGCATCACAGAATTCGATCAATGTATCCTTAACGTCAATATCTTGCCCGATAAAGGTTCAGGTTTCATCGGGAAATGTATTCTCTGAAATACTTACGGTTTATGAAGACTGTGATAAAAACACCGCATTAAACGGAGGAACGCTGACTTATCTGAACAATGTAAGCATATGCGATTCTTCTAAATCGTATTCATATTTCAAAATCAGTGATACATCGGTTTCATCAACCTACAGATTTTATTATTCTACTCAAAATTCGGATATAAATAATTTCTGTAACAGAGAAATATGTTTCTATTCTTCAGAAGATGAGGCGATGCGTTTCGGTTTCACAGCACCCTTTGAGGGTGAATATGAGATTTCTGCACCGATTACAATAAAGGATTTTGATGCGGACGTTACGTATTCTGTTTTAAAACAGAGCACAGACGGAAAGATAACCGCTTTAAAATCTTATTGTGGTGAAGGTACATTTTGTCACCTGCAGGTTTTTCTTTCTAAGGGAGACACTGTATGGTTTGAAGCAGAAAGCAATATCGAAACGGAAATTAATATAGGAATACCGCATATTACCCTTAAGGAAACTACTGAGTTATCAGACGGAAGTACGGTAAATGTTTACAGAGCTGTTGATTATATAGAAACATCATATAAAAACAGTAATATATCATACAATAATAATTCATCTACTGAAAATAGTGTGTCAACTTGGGATTTCGGATATTTCAACAATCCGGTTTCAAATGAAGATTCCGTGATGGATTATGATACGCTGAAGCTTTCTGAATATGCTGTCGGAACGGATGCTTCTGCTTTGGAAAGCTTGTTTACACCGTATGAGCTTATCAGGAATGATATATACAATGCTCTTCCAGTAGCTACGAAAATCAACGGGGATAAGCAATTTATCCAAACGGGAACCTATGGCGTTGTCGGCAATCTTTATGCTGCTCTCGGAAACACATATGCTGACCGTCAGTTGTTGGGAAATCCGTACAGATGTAAAGGTTTATTCGGGTGCACGGGAATTACGAGCTATGCGCCTACTGGTGAGGATATGAATATCGGTATTTTTATGCGGTATAATGCCCCTGTTTCAGGCAATGCCGAGCTGCATTTGAGCGATGAAGCTTACATTGCATGCGATCGGATTTTGGTGATTAAAAACGGTATTGTGAACGCTGTATTTAACGATTCTGTACAAGCCGGAGCCGTTATAGATTTGGGATTTTTAAATAAAGGTGATACGGTCACGCTTTGTTATGTCAGATTATCGGGAGGAAAACGTTTTGGATATTGCGGTATGCCGTATGTTAAAATCATTAGTAATCAAGCCCGAATTACGCTTGTTAATTCAGCTGATGAACCGATTTCAGAGCTAAAAGCTCCTATTGACTCACAGCTTTGCTTGGGAAAAGCAAAGGAAAAAATCGGTCAAAGATTCATAGGCTGGTATGATACTCAAAACAAGCTTTTGATTAATGTCGGTGAAAAGCTTTCGGTTACGGGCGATACTGTTCTTACAGCGGAATATTCATATTACGGTGACATTAATTCCGACGGTGATATCAATGCTACGGATATCAGCAGTTTAAGGAAGAATTTAATTGGTGTTACATCAGGCTTAACGGAAAACGGCGATGTAAACGCAGACGGCTCACTTGATATTTTGGATTTGGTACGAATGAAAAAATGGTTAGCGGGTACTCCCTGCCTGCTTGGGAAATAACGGAGGTGTGAAATTGCGTAAAACAAAATTATTACTATGTATTTTGCTTTCGCTTTGCGTAGCTTTTAATGCGGGGTTTGCCTTGAGCCTTGCAAATACTGATTCCTATGCAACAGATGTGAGTGAATATTCTTCTGTGGTAAAAAGCTGGCAGGCGGAATCAGAGGTCAATGCATCTGTATTCAATACCTCCGGTATTTCCATCACGCCCGGAGCAGAGACAGTCTCTGATGATGCTCTCTTAACACAATATCCTACGTCTTTACTTTGGAATCCTACTTCGTTGCAATATTATTATGAGGGTGCGAACTACGCTTACGGTATAGACTCCTGCGGAAAAGAGATTATAGCTCTTAAAAAAGGGAACGGAGCTAAAATTGATTTGCTGGAGGGCGCAGGAAAATTTAAAATTTACGACAGCCGTATAAGTTCAAAGCGGGAAATAATGGTTACTAATACTAACGTTATTTCTTTTGCCGAAAGTAATGAAAACGGAACGGACTGTTTGACGGTTCAGTATTCCGTTGAGGGAAATTATTCTGACGGAGCGGCAATTACTGCAAAGTATTTATTCTGCGAGACCTGCATTTCGGTTTCATTTCATATCACAGCTCAGGCGGATGAGGACTTTTGCCTTTCAAATTCTTATCTGGAACGCATATATATAAACGGATACCAAAATGAGTATGTAAAAATCAATTCAAAGTGGATATATCCTGACACTCTCGACTATCCTTATCAGGAATTTGAATGTCTTGCATTTATGGATGAAATTGACAGTGTTCACAGGCTTTACAGCTTTTTAAGAGAAGATGAAATGCCGACTTATTGTGTGGCGGAAAATATGAACGGCACAAAGCTTCCGATTTACTTTGATGC
>JBJEOD010000387.1:0-5396 GCA_051880535.1 Acutalibacteraceae bacterium
TTCTGAGTTTGGACGTGCGGAATCGGGTATGTTTTTTGTGGGGCGCGCCGCATATCGGCTTGTGATTGTTCCGCAAACCCTTTCACTTACGGAAAATACCGTTTTATTGCTTCGTGAATTTGCAGAACAGGGCGGGCAGATATGGTATTGCGGAGATTCCGAAAGAAATGAGGAATTTAAGCTTTCCAAAATGCCAAAAGGCACGGTTGTTCAGAACAGAGGCAAATTGCTTGAGAAACACATTGCTTATAGCGGGTATCAGCGACCTGTCACCCTTTGCTCTAAGGATACCTCTCGGCTTTTGCACGGCGCTCTTATACATACACGGCGTTTGGACGGGAAATTCAGAAGCCATATTTGGGCGGGCTCGGATTTCAGAGCACAAAGAGTAAAGCTATGCCTTTACGCGCCTGACGGTGAAAACGCAGTTGATTGTGTTGACATCATTTCTCAGAAGCGCACGCCGCTTTCCTTTGCTTGCGACGGGGATAAGCTTGTGCTTTTCCTTGATTTGTCACCTGACAGCAGTGTTGTTTTGGAATGGTCTAAATCAGAAGCGAAAATTGAGCCTTCCGAGCAATATGAATTTTGCCGTGAATATACCGTAAACGATTATACTGTAAGACTTGACTCAGATAACGCGCTCACTTTAGATTATGCTCAAATATCAGTAAACGGAGAAGCTTATACCGAAAAAAGACCGGTAGTGCGTATGCTTAAATTTCTGTATGAGGAAAGAGAAAAATTCCCGCCGGAGCTGCCTATGCCTGTTAAGCTTAAATATCATTTTGAATGTTCTGAAGAGCTTGAACCGAAGGGTATAAAAGCCGTTATAGAAAATGAATTTGTCTGCAAAATAGAAGTGAATGGCACAGAGTTGCCTAATAAAGCTGAGAATTGGTGGATAGACCGTAAATTCGGTGAATATGATATAGGCGGTTATTTACAGGCGGGAGATAATACGGTTACTTTATATTATGAGCTTCCTCCGTCTCCGAAAGGCACAAAAGCCGATGGCTTTGAAAGCGAAAGAAACAGATTCTTCTTTCCTGTTGAGCCTGACAGCATTTATATCAAAGGTGACTTTGATGTTCTTACAACCGCCCGGACTGTAGATAAAGGAAACTGCTACAGAGTCGGCGGAGATGAGTTTTTGCTGTCACCGTCCGCCAAAAGGCGATTTGGCGATATAACAAAGCAGAACTCGTGGTTTTATCGCGGAAATGTAAATTATACTTTCTGTCTGATATGTAATAAGGATATTCGCTACAGACTTTCGCTTGTTGACGCTAAGGGAATCGGTGCAGAGATTACGGTGGGTGATAAGACCCATATCGCGCTGTCGCTTAAAGAGGCGATAGATATAACTGAATTGCTCGCAGAGGGGGAAAATCTGATAACTGTTAAGCTGCTTGGGCATAATCGCAATCTTCTCGGACCGCATCATCATATTAAAGGCGAAACCGATATGGTAGGACCGGATACCTTTGAGGGACAATTAGGCTTTGAGGACTTTGTTTCTCCTGAAATTAAAACGGAGAACACCTGGACGGACGATTATCATTTTGTCCCGTTCGGTTGTTCAGGCATAAGAGTTATGGAAGAAAAGCCGAAAGAATAGGTTAAGCGGTTTAACTTTTTGAATTAAATATTTCTCTGAGATATAAATAATATCCAATTTTATTAGGCTTATTGGTTGGAAAATGCAAAAAATACTATGATATTATTAAAAATAATTAAAGCGGTTTATTGACAAAGTGAATATTTTGTATTATAATGATTTTATCAATAAATCTTTTAAAAAGAAAGGGCGATTTTATGAAAAGCAATAGGTTTGTCAGAATTCTCACGCAAACAATGTGCTTGCTTTTAAGTTTTTCAATGCTTGTTTTTGCAGGTGGATGCAGTGAAAATCCGTCTGATACAAGCGAATACAGCGAGTATGAAAGCTATATAACAACGGTTGTTGACAAAAACAACAGTGATTCGCAGAGCGCCTCAGGCGATAATCAGTCAGACTCAACCAACAATCAGTCCGGCTCAAATAATTCAGGCTCTTCCGGAGGCTCATCAACTGCAAATCTTGACAATGTCGAGACCAAGGGTAAAACCTTTACAATAGTATCCTCACTTTTGCCTGACCGTGACGCCAAAAATATGACCTTGTTTGAAAAGCTGTTTTATCAGCGTGTTTCAGAGGTTGAAAAGGAATACGGCGTTACAATTAAGGTTGTAAATTCAATGGGCGGCGCCGCAGACCAGGTTGCGCCGATGATACGCGCGGGGAAAATGGTCGGCAACATTGTTGAAACACAGGTTCGCTGGCTTCCTGCTCTTGTTTCGGCGGGATACATAAATCCTTGGGACAATGTAAGCGGCGTTAATATCAATGATCCGAATTTAATATCCGGTTATACAGAGGTTGCCACGATCGGCGGCAAGCATTACGGTCTTCAGTATATGAAGCCGCCCGAGGTACGTTACTGCCTTATTATGAATAAGAATCTTTTGAAATCGGCAGGTATAGATCCTAACGGAATTTATTCAATGATACAGAATAAAACCTGGAACTGGGATACCTTTGAACAGTATGCAATCAAAACGACAAACACTGCAAAGGGCATTTACGGTGTCGGCGGAAATCCTGAGTATATGATGGAAATGCTGCTTAATTCAAACAATGCCAAACTTGTCACCCTCGATTCAAAGGGCAAGGCAACTCCGACTTACACTTCTTCCAATGTAAAACAAGCGCTTAATTTTATGAATAAGCTTATCAACACTGATAAGGTTTATAAAACGCAGTCCACGATGTCGTCAAAGACAGGCTTCTCTACGCCTGATTATAACAGTGAGTTCGTTCAGGGCAAATGCGCTTTCCTCTTTGAGGATTCGTGGGTTATCAATCAGAATATCCGCCCGAAGGTAAAGAATTTTGATTACGGAATGGTTATGGTACCTCTCGGTCCGTCGGGAACCGAATATACAAGCTCTTCAGGTCACGCCCGAGTGTTCTATATCACCTCCACAAACAAAGAACTTGATTTTACCGCAAAAATATTCAACGCATTGATGAAAGCTCCGTCGGGATATTCGGGAGATCAGTGGTGGAAGGATGAGATTATGCTTGATTACTTCCAATCAGGTGATACGCAGTCCTTGGATATCTATATGAAGTCGCTTAATTCTATGACCTTTGACTACGGCCTTGGCCTTGATAATGTTTTTGACGGCTTCAAAAATGCCGCATTCGGGTCTATTTTCTGGAATTCGGGAAAAACAACAGACGCTGCGATTGACAGTATTGCAGGAACCTACGATAAAACCATTACTGATTTCTTTAATAAGTAATATTGCCTGATTCATTTGCGGACAACGTAAGCGGGAGAGTAATTGTTTTTTTTTATATTATATTACTTTCGCGTTGCTGTTGTCCGCATTTTGTAGATAACCGTCAGCCATAAACAAGGGAGGAATTGATGTTGAAGAAGTGGTTTAAAAGCCGTTTCATAAAAAGAGCCGTACCGTTAGTGCTTACAGCTGTTGTTACAGCCTCTTTAATGACGTATGTTTTACCCGTTAACACGGTATACGCCGAAAACGACGAGACTACAGCTGTAGCTCAAACGGAAAATCTGCCCGATTATTTTACATATCAGCGTACTTACGGTGAAAAGAATCCTGCGGAGGATACTGTAATACTTACTGCACAGAATTTGTCAGTCGCTGCCGAGACATATAACGATTATGAAGGCAGAATGGGCGAAGCAATTTATACCGATGACAATTCCTCTGTTGAGTTTAGCTTTGAGGTTTCCGAATCGGGACTTTATAATATTCTCTTTGAATATTATCCCGTTGAAGGCAACGGAGGAACGATTGAAAGAGCGCTTTATATTGACGGAAAAGCGCCTTTTTCCGAGGCTGAAAATCTTTCCTTTCAACGAATATGGGCTAATGCCGAGGGAGAGATTAAGGAGGATACCCAGGGCAATCAAATTATGATTGAGCAGGTGGAGACTCCTCGCTGGACAACCCAGTATGCGACAGACCCTTCGGGAATAGCGTCTGATCCTCTTGCTTTTTATCTTGAAACCGGTCGCCACACTCTGACCGTAAAAAGTATAATGGAACCGATGATAATAGGGAGTATATCGTTTATGCCGCTTTCCGCCTGCGAGTCTCCCTCATATTCTGAGGCATCGCAGAAATACTCCGATAAGCAGGAGGTTTCAAAGGAAGCTGAAATTATCCTTCAAGGTGAGGAGGCAACCTCAAAATCCAGTCAGATGCTCTATCCTCTTTCGGATAAGGATTCGCCTTCGGTTTATCCGTACGATTGGTCAAGAATTGTTTACAATACAATAGGCGGAAATCAGTGGACAAATTCAGGCGAATGGATCGAATGGGAATTTGAAGCAAAAGAAAGCGGCTTGTATTATCTTTCCGCGCATTTTAAGCAGTCGTTAAAGGACAGCCGTTCAAGCGTAAGGGCAATTACGGTTGACGGAAAGAGTCCTTTTGAAGAGGCACGCAACTGGATATTCCCGTATGACTCTGTCTGGCAGAGTGAATGGTTTGCAGATGAAAACGGCGAGCCGTATGCGATTTATTTGGAAAAAGGAAAACATACGATTCGTCTTACCGTAACGCTTGGGGATTACAGTGAAATAATATCGGAAGCGTGTGAACTGCTTGAAAGTCTTAACGGTGTTTACCGTTCAATTATTGCTATTTCAGGAGCCAATCCCGACCAATACCGAGATTACCGATTTGATAAGGTTATCCCCGAAACAATAGAGGATATGCGGGTTCTGAGCGAGGAGCTGAAAAATCTCGAAAAAAAGATTATGAAGCTTGAGAGCAACAATAAAACTGTTTCGGATATACAAAGAGTTTACATTCAGCTTGATATGATGCTTGAGGATACCGACACCATTTCACGGCGACTCACGTCATTTAAAGATAATATTGCTTCTTACGGAACATGGATCAATCAGCAACGCGGACAGCCCTTGGAAATTGACTGGATTAGGCTTTCTGCGAAGAGCTCCGAGTTGCAAAAGGGGGACGCGGGCTTTTTGGGAAGGCTTGCGCATAATATGAAACGCTTTTTTGTTTCATTTGTAACCGATTATGAAAAAATAGGTCAAACCCAACTTGATTCCGACAGCGCCATTAAGGTGTGGATGACAACCTCGCAGGATCAGGCTCAGATTTTACGCCAGCTGATCGTAAGCGATTTTATTCCCAAAACAGGAATTTCAGCAGAGGTTCAGTTGGTTTCAACCAAAGCTTTGCTGCCCGCTATTCTTGCAAATAAGGGACCCGACGTTGCTTTGGGAATTGCGCAGACTGCCGGACAGACAAACGCGCAGGCGGATGTAAATAATCTG
>JBJEOD010000388.1:0-5394 GCA_051880535.1 Acutalibacteraceae bacterium
GAATCAATTACTGTATCTCTGTTAATATCTGCCGTCGGGCAATTCTCTGAGGTTGATAAATCCGCAGCGAGCTTTTTGAAACGAACAAGATCTATCAGATTAATCTCACCGTCAGTATTTGTGTCTCCGAATTTTTGGCGTTCCACGATTTCAAGATGTTCGGCATAATATTCAAGTCCGATATTCATACCGATTGTGAAATAAAACTCCGTAGTGCCTTTTTTGCTCATAAAATCGTCAAGCCTCTCGGAGGTTACGTTCTCATTTAATATCACACCGTCCACTGCAAGATACCAATGACCGTTTTTACACCTTAGACCGTAAGTATGCGGTATACTGAAATCCAGCAAATTTCTGCTTTCACCGTAAAATCCGCCGTCATGTACGTCGGTCTGATTGTATCTTGAATTTGCAAGCGATACAAAATCACCGTTGACTGCGGCTATAAACTCAATTCGCTCTGTTTCCTCTACGCTTGACGAGCTTGTAAGTAATTCGTTTCTTTCGGCACCCGTTTCGGATATGGCGAAATACAGCCATGCACCGTCTAAAAGATTGGGTCTTAAATCAAGCAATATGTCATATTTTGTAACATCGTATTTTCTAAGCGTAGAAACGCATACATCGCCTTTAACCGAATAAACTCCGTTACTTTCCCTATGAATTACCGACGCTGCCTTGTCTGTTTTGTTTTCGGTCCATATAGGATTCGCGTCTGCCTCGACAATTTTAACGTCTTCGAGGGAGTAAGCTGAACCGATACCTCCTATCGCAAACTTTAGTGGGTTATTATTTTTAATATTATCTGTAAGATATGTGACAAAAGAAATATAGGCTTTGCGAAGATCCGTGTTGCTTATATTGAGTTTCAATATTTTGCCGTCAACAGCAGGATAATAATACCCGTCGGTATTCAGTCTTACACCGAAGGCATGCTTTTGTCCTTCGGATAATCCTAAGGTTTTAATGACATTGTCATAATAAACACCGTTGTAGCCGGACACACCGTGGAAATTTTGCAAAATTCCGTATGCGCCGCTTGAGACTCTCAGGAGTATGCCGTAATTTGAAGCAGACGCCGAAGAATAATCATTTCCTACTCCGACAAAGAATGCACCGTCGCCCGTATCAGGCATTACAAATTCAACATCATACTTAGAAAGATCATATGTATTGCTTGTAACCATTAAAGAATTGCCATTGTTTGAAGTGCTTAAATCATAGGTATCTTCCCCGGTTTTTGCAGGGTAAGAGTAATCGGGGTCCGCCGTCTCCCAAAGCTTTTCAAGTGTTACGGTTTTAACATTTTCTACCTTAAAATCACCGGAGATAACACCTATACCAAACCTGACTACGGTTCCGTTGGTATTCATAAAAGAATTAAGCTTTTCGGAAACTTTATCATTCTTAACATTTCCGTCTATTACGGGATACCAGTTGTCGCCCTGTTTTGTTATGCCGAAAGTATGCGTAACGTTTTTAAAATCAATATCGCCGTAAACCGTTTGATTAGGTTCTCCGTTAATATCGGTAAACTGCAGACAAAGAGTTTTGCCTCCGTAAATAAGAAAATCAACGCGCGTAGGTGTTTCTTCATATTTCAGCAAAGCGCTTATTGAATTCAGGTCTGAATTCCTTGTAATTGAAAGGTGCAATCCGGCACTCTCGGAAATTTGGGTGAATTTAAAAGAGAGCGCAGTATTATTCAAATCATAGGTTGAATAGGAAAGGAAGCTTCCGTTATTCTCAGCCGAGATAGAGTATGCTCCGTCATGCTGCTTATAAACAGCGTCCCTCTCACCGACATCGTAACCAAGGTGCTGTATAAAAGTATCCTTATCCAAGGTGACAGGCGGTTCTTCGGCGGTCGAAACTATTTTGACATCGGCAATAGTGTTGCACGAACCGCTGAAGTCGGCGATTACAAAACGGACTTTTCCATTGCTCAGCTTCACATAATTACTGAAATCATCATAAACCGACTGCATTTCATCATCAAATGTGCTCGGCATAAGAATTTCGCCGTCCACTGCCGGATAATATCTGCCGTATTTTTCTCTTACTCCAAAGGTATGTTTTTGATTCGCCGAAAGAGTAAAATCAAAAACACCGTCTTTAACATAACTCCAACCGCTCAATTTAACATCATTCATAATTCCGGAGAAACCGTAGCCGCTCTCTCTGAATATCAAACCTCTGTTAGAAACAGAACCGTCGGCTGTATCCACCCCAAATCCGACAAACAGAAACTCGTCATTTCCTTTTTTAGGCATTACAAATTCCACGTCGTTCGCAGTAACATCATATAAAGCCGTGGTTGTAAAAGCGGAATTACCTGCTGCGCTGTAAAGCTCCGATGATTCATCGGTAAAATCAACCGCGCAATCCTTCGCCGCACTTGTTTGCCACGCTTGTTTTTTGGAAACAGCTTTAACACTCGTAAGACTGAAATCGCCGTTAGCCGCACCTATTCCAAACCGCAGATTATTTTCGCCGTTATATCCGATAAATCCGTCAAGCTTCTCCCAAACTCTATTATTTAACAATACCCCGTTCAACGACGGATACCAATGTCCGTTTTCTTCCTGTATACCGAATGTGTGCAGGGCATTGTCAAAATCAAGAGTGCCGCTGTAAATCTCCATATCAGGACTACCGTCGGAATTTGTCCATTGACAACAAAAAGCCTTGTTATTTGGATAATAAATAAAATCTATGCGAGTTGGATTGGGTTCATAAGCCAAAGTACTTCCTATTGTACCTATATCATTACCGCTCGTTAAAGTAAGATGCAGCCAACCGTCGCTCGGAATCTTTGTGAATTTAAAGCAAAGATCTGTTTCGGTTAAATCATAGGTATCAACACTCAAAAAGCTTCCGGCGTTTGACGCAGATATATTATAACTGCCGTCATTGTTCAAGGCGACGCTCGGGTTATAAACCGCGCCGTAGCTTCCGTGTTCCGTAAAACTTTCTGTTGCGGATTGTGCGTTTGCCTGTTTCAAATTCGGCAGTGACACAACAAGCAACGCCGCGCTTAAAACTACGGCTGCTATTTTTTTATAATTGACCATAGCCTTAATCACTGCCTTTCATAATTAATCAAAGCCTTTGAATTCATCAGTTTGCCAAACTAGGAATAACGGTAATATAGTTTGGCGAATTCGGGTCAAAATTGCCGTTTTCAAAGAATGAGGATTTACTGATTCCTTTACAATTTACAAACCTGATATTTTCCAATCGATATTCTCCCTCCTGCCAATCTGTTCTGGGGTGACCTGAATAGATGTCAAGGAAGGTCGGATATTGTTTATATTTTTCAAATGTGCAGTTTTCAAATAGAATATTGTTAGGAATCGGTCCCTCAAGATTCGAAATACTTTCTATCCAGAGTCTTGCAGCCGTAATCCGCGAGTCCTTTACAGTGAGCGGTCCTCCGTGAAAACGAAACGTTCCCTCAAAATCACAATTAATAATTTCGGAATTAGGCGCGGAGTCGCTCTCGAAGGTAATGTTAATATTTTCGCCTTCCTTTATTCCACGCAGATTATCTCTAAATACATAGTGGTTAGTGTTAGAATTTACAACCCTGTGGAGCGTAGTTCTGCCTATAAGCTTTCCGGTATCGGTATCCCATACAATCACCTTTGAACCAGGAGCAGGATCACCGTAGCTTCCGTTCGTTTCCTGCCACACACATTCAACTTCATTATTTTTATAAACCTTGCTGACATACATAATGTTTGAAGAAATATTAATAACATCGTCGTGATTTCCCGATGATTTGCAATTCTTCCAAATAATCTTGTCGGAATTTGTCTTGCAGTGATATACGTCACGCCAACTGCAGAAGTTAACCTTCTCATCAGGTGCGGGTATGGTATTAACATTCTCAAAGGTTATAGGACCGTTATTATAACGAACGCTTACCACATAGCACGGAGCATTCCAAATGTTAATGTCCTTTAGTGTGCAATTACTGTTTGTATGTACCCTCACACATTCCGTTACGTTGTGAGCAATCTCGGGCGTCGGTAGTATAACTGTATCGTTAAGCTTTAATTTTTCTGTATTAACCTTAGTACCTCCGACCATGGAGCTTTCAAAATCAAGATAGAAACGATAAGTTCTTGCATTTTTATTGATAGTCTTAAATGACTTGAGCATCAGGAAATCTCGGCTTGTTCTTCCTTCAGGATCCGCCACAAGACCGAATGTGAATCCGGAGTATGTATATTTATCATAGTTTCCGAAATCCCTGTCTGCCTTAATATCGATATAATCGCCCACTTCGTCCCTATTATACGTACCGATAACCCTTCCGACAAAATGAGAACGAACCTTCAGGTCAAAATTAAAGCCCTTAACCGTAACATTTTCACATTCGCTTAGGTTCAAATAAGTACGTTTATCGGTTCCGTCAAGCAATATTGTTGAGTTATTGCCATCGATGGTCATTCCCTTTAGCGATACTATATTGAGAGCATTCTGCGTCGTGCCGCTGACATAATAAGTTTTATTCTTTTCAAAAACAAGCTGCGAGCCTTCATCACAGGAGTAAAGAGCCTTGACTGCCGCCGCAATAGCTTCTCCGTCATCGGTTTTCCCGTCACCGACAGCTCCGAAATCCTTAACGCTTAGACTTTTAATATTCTTCTTTTCGTCATCGGCACTTGTTCCGGATGATGTAACGGTATCGCTGTTATATGAAGGAAAACTATTGTCGGGTTCAGATTCCGAGCTATCGGATTCCGGCGTATCATCAACTTCTATCTCCATATTTTCAACATACTCGCTGTAAACATTCTCAGTAGGCTTCTGACAGCCTGTTATGAATAAAAAAGATACCGCCAACAACATTGCAATTGTTTTTTGCTTTTTCATTTTGACACCCTTTCCGTTGATTGTGACACAATATTATCATAACTGTTAACAGTATGTCAATTTGTACAAACCAACTTAGCCAAATATCAATGTGTTTCAGCCATTTTTCCACCGTTTTTATACAAAAGCCTTTCATTTTTGTTATTTTACTCTTGATTAATATGTTTTTTTGGCGTTATAATAATTGTAGATAATAGTCGCTATATGCACAACTTTATAAGATTTGGGGTGAAATAATGGGTGATATTTACTTGCATAAGGCAACATCACTATATTCGGAAACAACTCACGATATATACTAAAAACCTCGGCATGAATTACTTTATTGCCTGAACCGTAAGTTTTCTTATCGTTCAAACGGGCGTCTTTTCATATGCAAGACGAACGAGTATATCGTCATTCCTCCGGACACAGTTACTACAGTATATGAAAACGCCGCAACCTGCCTGCATTGGCAATTTGCTTCAGTTGATGTTTATAAGCCGAAACAAATAACCCCCCTAAGTGATA
>JBJEOD010000389.1:0-5392 GCA_051880535.1 Acutalibacteraceae bacterium
ATGCACTATTGGCATTCTCAAAAAATTTTCCTACAAAAACTTGACACAAACATTATGTGTGTCGATTGGTTGACAAAAGTCACGGCGTATATTATAATATATTATTTGGAAGATTATAAAAGAGGTAGTAAAATGGCTAAGATTGAAAATTTAAGAAATATTGCTATTATAGCCCACGTTGACCACGGCAAGACCACACTTGTTGACCAGCTTTTAAAGCAGAGCGGCACCTTCCGTGCCAACGAGACGGTAAACGAGCGTGTAATGGATTCCAACGACCTTGAAAGGGAGCGCGGAATCACCATTCTGTCAAAGAATACAAGCGTTATGTATAACGGCGTAAGGATTAATATTGTGGATACTCCGGGTCACGCCGATTTCGGCGGCGAGGTTGAGCGAATTCTGCAGATGGTTGACGGCGTGCTTTTGCTTGTTGACGCCTTTGAGGGCTGTATGCCCCAGACGAGATTCGTGCTTAAAAAGGCGCTGGCATTAGGTAAAAAGGCGGTTGTTGTGGTAAATAAAATTGACCGTCCCATGGCGCGACCCCACGAGGTTGTGGACGAGGTTTTGGATTTGTTTATTGAGCTTGGAGCGGACGAGGAACAGATTGAGTTCCCTGTCATATTTGCCTCTGGCAGGGACGGCTACGCCACCTATTCCCCCGAAAAAGCGGGTACGGATATGAAACCCCTCTTTGACGAGATTGTAAAGGAGATAGCTCCGCCCGAGGGCGATCCCGACGGTCCTACCCAGATTCTTTTCACCAATATTGAGTACGACGATTATCTGGGCAGAATCGGCGTGGGCAGGGTTATAAGAGGTACTGTTAAGGTCGGTCAGACCGTTGCGCTCTGCCACAAGGACGGCACGACCTCAAACGTTAAAATCGCAAAGCTCTTTATGTATAGGGGACTAAAGCGGGTTGAGGAGGAAAGTGCCTCTGTCGGCGATATTATTCAGGTTGCGGGAATTTCCGAGCTTGAAATAGGGGAGACCGCCTGCGCGCCCGACTGCGTAGAGCCGTTGCCCTTTGTAAAGATAGATGAGCCTACACTTGCTATGAACTTTATGGTTAACAACTCACCCTTTGCGGGTAAGGACGGTAAGTTTGTAACCTCCCGTAACCTACGCGACCGCCTGTTTAAGGAGGTTATGACCAACGTAAGCCTTCGTGTTGAGGAAACCGACTCGGCCGACACCTTTAAGGTCTCGGGCAGGGGAGAGTTGCATCTTTCAATTCTTATCGAAACAATGCGCCGTCAGGGCTATGAGTTTCAGGTTTCGCCGCCCGAGGTTATCTACAAGCAGGGCGAGAACGGCGAAAAATTAGAGCCTATAGAGCTTTTGATGATTGAGGTGCCCGAGGAATATGTTGGCTCGGTTATGGAGAGATTGGGCACCCGCAAGGCGGAGATTAAGAATATGGGCACCCGCGAGGGCGGGGTTTCCCACCTTGAGTTTTTAATTCCCGCACGAGGACTTTTAGGTTACCGTTCCCAGTTCCTTACCGACACTAACGGCAACGGCATTATGAATCACGTTTTTGACAGCTATCAGCCCTACAAGGGTGACATTGAACAGCGCTCCACGGGCTCTATTATCGCCCACGAGACAGGCGAGGCGACGGGCTACGGACTCTTCAACACCCAAAGCCGCGGCAGACTCTTTATAGGAGCGGGTACTCCCGTTTATGAGGGTATGATTGTAGGCGAGAACCCGAAGAATGAGGATATTGTCTGCAACGTCTGCAAGAAAAAGCAGATGACCAACACCCGCGCCGCAGGCTCGGACGACGCGTTAAGACTTGTGCCGCCCACAAGACTTTCGCTTGAGCAGTCGCTTGAATTTATAAAAGAGGACGAGCTTGTGGAAATTACACCCCACAATATCAGGCTTCGCAAGCGTATATTAGGCAAGGAAGAGCGCATGAAGGCGGAGTCGAGACGTAAATAATGAACTATATTATTCTCGATTTGGAGTGGGACAGCGCCTATTCGACAAAGCACAAGCGGTTTGTCAATCAGATTTTGCAGATAGGTGCGGTAAAGCTTGACAGCGAATTTAATATTGCCGATACCTTTGAGGAAACGGTTAAATCCGAAATTTCCAATAAAGTCACGGGCAGATTTGCAAAGCTTACGGGGATTACGACCGAAAAAATGCTGGCGGGAGTTCCCTTTGATACGGCGGTTGACCGCTATAACGTCTGGGCGGGGGAAAATACCGTAACTATGACCTGGAGCGATTCCGACCTTTATTCCATAAAGGAAAACGAGGAATATTTATTAAACGGCGGCAGAAGGTTCGCAATTGAAAAATACCTTGATTTACAGAGGTTTGTTCAGGGGGAGCTTAGACGCAGCGGCTATGAGGACAAAAATCAGATTTCGTTAGGTGCGGCGGCAGAGCTCTTAGGGATTAAAACCGACAGCTTTGAGCTTCACACCGCCAAGGACGACAGCCTGTTAAGCGTTGCCTTGCTTAAAAAATGCTATAATGAGGAGCGCTTTTCGGCACTTATCCGCGATACCGCCGACCCCGAGTTTTACAAAAGACTGCGCTTCAAGCCCTTCAACATTTCAAATATAAATGATGAGCGCATAAACAAGGACGATTTGCGGTTTTTCTGCGACAAATGCGGCGAAAAAGCGAAGCGCATAACAAAATGGCGCTACCGCAACCGCTGGTTTTCGGCGAAATTTGAATGTAAAAAATGCGGCAGACGCTTTTGCGGAAGGGTATCCTTTAAAAAGACCTATGACGATTTAATCGTCCGCAGGAGAGTGTGCGAATTAAAGCCCAAAACGGAGAAAAAGCAAAATGAAATGCAGTCTGTGTCCGAGACGGTGTAACGCCGAGCGCACGAACGACCAAAATTTAAACGGCTTTTGCAAAATGCCTTTGCTGCCAAAAGTAGCAAGGGCTGCTTTGCATTTTTGGGAGGAGCCCTGTATCAGCGGCAAAAACGGCTCGGGTACGGTGTTTTTCAGCGGATGTACCCTCGACTGCGCCTTTTGCCAGAATTACGACATATCCCACGGCGGCTTCGGAAAGGTGATAACCCACCAAAGATTAGCCGATATTTTTAAGGAGTTAGAGGACAGAGGAGCGCACAACATAAATCTTGTAACACCTACCCATTTTGTCCCCGCAATAATCCGCGCGCTTGATATTTATAAGCCGAAAATTCCCGTTGTATACAATTCGGGCGGGTATGATTCGGTGGAGGAGATACGGGCGCTTAAGGGATATGTGGATATTTTTCTTATGGATTTGAAATATTTATCGGGGGAGCGTGCCGCCCTTTATTCGGGGGCGCCCGATTATCCCGAATATGCCGCGGCGGCGATAAGGGAGTGCTATTCACAGCAGCCTATATGCGAATTTAAAGACGGAATTATGAAAAAGGGGCTTATTGTAAGGCACCTCTTACTCCCGCAAGGTACGGGCGAGGCTATACGGGTATTCGACTGGGTAAGAGATAACACGCCTGACGCCTATTTCAGCATTATGAGCCAGTACACCCCCTGCGGCAGGGCGGAAAATATGCCGATTATTAACCGCCGCGTAACCAAGCGGGAGTACGATAAGGTGCTCTGCTATATCTGCAATACCGATTTTGAAAAGGTATACTTTCAGGAGCGCGAAAGCTCGGACAAAAAATATATACCCCCGTTCGATTTATCGGGGGTATAATTAGAATAGGTTGGCGCTCTGTGCTTTGCAGAGCGCCGTTGTTCATATATTCGTTATTTGTCTGACCGATTCTACAAATTTAAGCACGTCCTCGGGCGCGTTAAGGCTGTAAAGCAGACCGTAGGGAATACTGTAATCCCAGCTTACGGGGATAGTGACAAGGGCGGGGTGGACTTCCTTCCAACATTCGATTGTAAGCAGAACGTTTCGGCTTTCCGCACAGCGGTTAAAGACCGATAAATCATAAAATACGGGCGTATCCTCAATATGTATTCGGGGGTGATTTTTTTCTAAATCCCCGCGTATTAAATCGTTTACTCCCGAATCTCCCCGCCGCACCATCATCAGGGTTTCGCCGTATAAATCCTCAATATCAATGCGGCTTTTGGCAGCGAGAGGGTGTTCCCTTGATACAGCTATCATTTTTTTGTACCTGCCAAGCGGTAAAAACCTGCACAGAGACAGCCACGCCTTGGAATCGCATACGCCGATTAAAAAATCAAATTTTTCCCCGAGCTTTTCTATTTCGGACAAAATACCATCGTGGTTGTCCTCAAACGGGACAAGGTGCAGCTTGTAGTCAGGGAAGCTATCATTAACCTTATACCACAGGTCCATAAAGGGCTTTGCGGGATTGAGCAGAGAAGTCCCCACGCAGAAGGTGGTTTCGTAGGTGTGGGCGGCGGCTTTTGCGGCGGCGAGGGATTTTTTTGAGTAATCTATCATAAATCGCGCGTCACGGTAGATAATCTTGCCCGCCGAGGTTAATTTTACTCCGTTCGGAGTGCGCTCGGTCAGTTTAATATTCATATGCTCCTCAAGCGAGTTTATCTGTTTCATAACGGCGGTCGGGGAAATATACAGCCGTCCGGCCGCTTTGGTAAAGCTGCCGCACTCGGCGACGGCGGTAAAGGTATCAAGCAGGGGATTATACATAACACTCCTCCAAGCAATAGTATAAACCTTAAGTTAATACTATAATAACATATCGGATATTCCGCGTCAAGTATCTGAGCGGTATAATAAAAGCAAAAGGAAATATGGGAGGAATAACAGAATGAAAAATGTACTTATTATTTCGGCAAGTCCGAGGAAAAACGGAAATTCCGATATTCTGTGCGACAGATTCGCCGAAGGCGCGGCGGAGAGCGGTCACAAGGTTGAGAAGATATTTTTAGCGGATAAAAAAATCGGCTACTGCCGCGGCTGTGGGGTTTGCAATAGCACCCATAAATGCGTTCAGCAGGACGATATGGCGGAAATACTTGATAAAACGGTAAAGGCGGACGTAATAGTCCTTGCCACGCCCGTGTATTTTTACTCGGTGGACGGGCAGATGAAGACCTTTATAGACCGCACCGTTCCGAGATATACCGAAATTGCAGATAAAGAGTTTTACTTTATAATGACGGCGGCGGACACCGAAAAGTCAAGCCTTAACCGCACCTTAGAGACCTTCAGGGGCTTTACGGAGGACTGTCTGCCGAGTGCAAAGGAGGCGGGCGTTATTTATGGCGTAGGCGCTTGGCAGGCGGGCGAGATAAAGAATACTCCCGCTTATGAACAAGCCTACAAAATGGGAAGGAGCGTTTAATTATGGAATATGTAACCCTATCAAACGGAGTGAAAATGCCTGTTTTAGGCTACGGAGTATATCAGGTGACAAAGGAGGAATGTGAGCGCTGTGTGCTTG
>JBJEOD010000390.1:0-5362 GCA_051880535.1 Acutalibacteraceae bacterium
GTGAACCTCTAAGGAAATTCCCTTTAAGGCGTGAATGTTGCCGTAATATACGTTTATATTGTCAACCTTAAGCATTGCCGTCCGCCTCCTTTTTCTTTCCGAGATACGCCTCGATAACTGCGGGGTTGGACTTGATTTCGTCGGGCGTACCCTTTGCAATTATCTTGCCGTGGTCAAGCACGCAAATTCCCTCGCAGATGTTCATAACAAGGCTCATATCGTGCTCTATAAGCATTACCGCGATATTGAAGGTGTCGCGTATGCGGCGGATATTCTCCATAAGCTCGGCGGTCTCCGACGGGTTCATACCCGCAGCGGGCTCGTCAAGCAGTATAATGCCCGGGTTTGTTGCAAGAGCTCTTACAATTTCAAGCCTTCTCTGCGCGCCGTAGGGCAGAGAACCCGCCTCGGCATTAGCCATATCAGCCATAGAGAAGAAGTCAAGCAGCTCGAGCGCCCGCTCGTTAGCCTTTTTCTCCGCCTTGCCGTAGCCTAAGTTGTGGGTTATAGAAGCGAAAAAGCCTTCCTTTATCGAATTGTGAAGCCCGACCTTTACATTGTCAAGCACGCTCATATTAGAGAAAAGGCGAATGTTCTGGAAGGTGCGGGCGATGCCCATACGGTTTACCTGCGCAGTGGTTTTACCCGCCGTCTGCTTGCCGTCAAGCATAATCGTACCTCGGGTGGGCTGGTAAACGTTGGTCAGCAGATTGAAAACGGTGGTTTTTCCCGCACCGTTAGGACCTATAAGTCCCGAAATTTCGGTTCTGCCGACGGTGATTGAAAACTCGTCAACGGCGGTAAGTCCTCCGAAATCGATGCCTAAATGATGGGTTTCGAGAATAGGGGTCTTTTGGACGTCCCGCTCGGGGACTATCGCGCCCGAGGGATATGGTACCATTTTATCCATTGTCCGTTACCTCCCCGCCGTCGTTATTGTTGTTGCTTTTGTGAATAAATATGCCTTTGATTTTAAGCTTAAGGTTCTCGGTTATCTGCTTAGCCTTGGTGCTGTTGGTTGCAAGCATTACCAGAATAAGAACGATAGCGTAGATTAACATTCTGTAATCGGCAAATTCTCTTAACAGCTCGGGGAGCATATAGAGAACTGTTGTGGCGATTATAGAGCCTAAGATATTGCCCATACCGCCTAACACTACGAATACGAGAATGAGAATAGATGTGTTGAAATCGAATTTCTTAGGCGCAACGGTCGAGAAATTCATAGCATAAAGCGCGCCCGCCATACCCGCAAGCGTGGCGGAGGTTATAAAGGCGGTGAGCTTGTACTTTGTAATGCTTATTCCTACCGATTCCGCGGCGATACGGTTGTCGCGTATGGCGGTAATGGCTCTGCCTGTTCTGCTGTAAATCATATTAAGCACTACAAAGAGGGTAAAGAGAATAAGTATAAACCCTGCCGTGAAGGTGGCTATTTTGGAAATGCCTACCGCGCCCTGCGGACCGTTTAAAACGATTCTGCCGTTGGTCATACCAAGCGAGGCGGTGTCCTTCATACTGAAATGAAGCCCCTTTGAGTCGATACCTACATACAGGCAGTTGATTATATTCTTGATTATTTCGCCGAAGGCGAGGGTTACAATTGCAAGATAGTCGCCGCGAAGACGAAGAACGGGTATACCGATTAAAAGTCCCGCTATTCCTGCGAATATGCCGCCGATTATGATAGCAAGCAAAAGCCTTAAGGGGTCAGAGCCGACCGAGTCCTGAAAAGCCGCGGCGGCGACCACGCCCGAAAAGGCGCCCACGCTCATAAATCCCGCATGACCTAAGGAAAGCTCGCCCAAAACGCCGACCGTCAGGTTAAGGGAGACAGCCAGCACTATGTAGGTGCAGATGGGAACTAACTGACCGCTTATCGAGTTATTAAGCATTCCGGCGGACTGCAACGGAAACATAATCGCGAAGGCGATAATTACAAGACCGTAGGTCTTTATGTTGGTGCGGGCAAATTTGCTTAAAGCCTTATATTTTGAAGCAATACTCATAATTCACACCTCACACCTTTTCGTTAATCTTTTTGCCTAAAAGTCCCGTCGGCTTTAAAAGCAGAACGATTATAAGTACGGCAAAAACTATAGCGTCCGACAAAGCGGTTGAAATATAGGATTTTCCGAAAATTTCGATAATGCCTAAAAGTATTCCGCCGAGCATTGCGCCGGGGATAGAGCCTATTCCGCCGAAAACCGCGGCGGTAAACGCCTTGATACCCGGCATTGAGCCTGTGGTAGGAATTAAAACGGGGTATGCCGAGCATAAAAGCACGCCCGCTATCGCGGCTAAGGCACTGCCTATGGCAAAGGTCATGGAAATAGTGAAATTTGTATTAATACCCATTAGCTGAGCCGCGTCCTTATCCTCGGAAACCGCCCGCATTGCCTTACCCATTTTACCGTTTTTGGTAAAGAGATTAAGACCTATCATAATAATTATACATACCGCGACGGTTACAATAGATTCGGCGGTTATAATAAGCTTTCCGTCAAATAATGCAATCGAATCAAACGGAACTATGGAGCTGAAGGTCTTAGGATTACTGCCCCAGATAAGCAGGGCGGAGTTCTGTAAAAAGTAGCTTACGCCGATAGCCGTAATAAGCACTGCGAGGGAGGAGGCTTTCCTGAGCGGTCGGTAAGCAAGTCCTTCAATAAGTATGCCCAAAACCGTACATACAGCCATAGCAATCACAACCGACAGTATCGGCGGAATACCAGCCGACGTTGTGCAGATATACGAAACATACGCGCCGACCATTATAACATCGCCGTGTGCGAAGTTGAGCATTTTGGAAATGCCGTATACCATTGTGTATCCGAGTGCGATTATGGCGTAGATGCTCCCAAGGCTTATTCCGTTTATTAAGTTAGAAATGAAAGTCATGCTTACACCTCAAATTCAAATCGGCTTTTAAGCCGATATATTCCTATTTTTTAATATTTAATAAAAACCGAAAAAGGAGGTTGGAGCCCAACCCCCTTTTTCTATTAGCTTAGAAAAATTACATACCTGCGTATGCGCCGTTTTTGATTACCATACCCTTAGGAGACTTGGAAACCTCGCCCGAATCAGACCAGGTCATTCCGTCGCCTGTAAGACCGTCAAATGTAAAGTCAGAGCTTGTGAACTGCGCGGTAAGCTTTTCGCAGATGTCCTCATTGGACATATCCGCGGTAACATTAGCTGCCTTGCATGCCTCATAGATAGCGTAGATGCAGTCGTAAGCGTCTGCGGCGAACTGGTTGGGGGTATCGCCGTATTTTTCCTTATACTTCTTTACGAAGTTCTGGGTTTTTTCATCGGTAGCGTCCGCAGTAAACGGAGTAAGGAGCATTACGCCCTCTGCAAGAGAAGTATCAAAGTTTTCAACGGTGAGTATGCCGTCCATACCGTCAACGCCGAAAATCTTCGGAGCATACTGCATATCCTTTGCCTGCTTCAAGATAAGGGAAGCAGGAGTGTAGTAAATCGGGAGGAAGAGAAGGTCCGCACCCTTGTTCTTAGCGTCGTTAAGCTGTACGGTAAAGTCAGTGTTATCGTCGCTGGGGAAGGTGGTAACGCTTACAATCTCAAGTCCGAGCTCTTTGGCACGGGTGTCAAATTTCTGATAAATACCGGTAGAATAAGCATCACCGTTATTGTAAATTACGGCGATTTTTGTTCCGAGTGCTTTTTCCTTGATATAGTCCGCAGAAGCAGTACCCTGGTTCGGGTCGGTAAAGCACATCTGGAAAACGTTGGACTTACGCTGAATGGTAACGTTGCCGTCCTTATCGGGCTGACCGCCGATTACGTCGGTAGAGGAAGCAGAGGGAGTAAGCTCAAAAATGCTGTCCGCATTGGCTTCGCTGGAAACCGCGATGCAGGGAGTGGTGGTAACGGTACCCATAAGTATCTGCATACCTTTGTCTTTAAGCTTGTTGTAAGCGTTAACGGATTTTTCCGCGTCGTGCTCGTCGTCCTCAAACATAAACTCGAACTGAATATCACCGCCTAAAGCGTTGATTTCCTCAACCGCGATTTCAGCCGCGTTCTTAACCGCGTTGCCGTAAATAGCGGCGCCGCCTGTAATCGGTCCTATTCCGCCGATTTTGATTTTTGCTGACGAGCCGCCGTTAGCGCCGCAGCCTGCGAGAGCGGTAAGAATGAGACAAGCCGCCGTTAAGACGCTCATAATTCTTACAAATTTCTTCATTTTAAACAACTTCTTTCTAAAAGAAAATTATATTAACGGCGTAATAATCCGCCGAAAATAAACGCAAAATTCAGAAAAAGGACACTGTATCAGCGACAGCGTCCCCCTATAAGGCGTATTCGGAAGCGCAGAAATAAAAGGCTGCGTTTGAAGCATCCGATCTGCAACAGTATGAAGCCTTGTTTAAAACTTTACACATTGTTAACACTTCCTTAATAACGATAATTTTATCACAATAAAAAATACTTGTCAAGATAACTTTAGGATATTAAAGCAATTTTCCGATTTTTATAAATGCGCACTAAAATATCTATCTATTTTTGTATATAATACTTTGGTTCATATACATATTTTATAATAGCAGTAAAATATGAATTTACCCGGACGATGCCTACATCATCCCGTTTGGCTTTAGTAAAAATTACACAAAATTTTAAGGCTTTATTCTGCCGCATATGTAGGTGTGTTAAAATCGTAAAAAAATTCAAAAAGGTATTGCATATTTATTCAAGATGTGATATAATTTATGCATAGAAATTAATAAATATGCAAATCGGAGGAATAAAAATGAATAAAAAGGAAATAAAGAAGGTCGTTCTTGCATATTCAGGCGGTCTTGATACATCTATCATCATTCCGTGGCTTAAGGAAAACTACAATAATCCCGAAATCATTGCGGTTTCGGGCAATGTCGGTCAGGCGAGCGAGCTTGAGGGGCTTGAGGAAAAGGCGCTTAAGACAGGCGCGTCCAAGCTTTACATAGAGGACCTTACCAAGGAATTCCTTGAGGATTATGTTTTCCCCTGCGTTCAGGCGGGCGCTTTATATGAGGAATATATGTTGGGTACGGCTTTTGCACGTCCTCCCATTGCAAAGCGCATTGCCGAAATCGCTATCGCCGAGGGGGCGGACGCTATCTGCCACGGCTGTACGGGCAAGGGCAATGATCAGGTGCGTTTCGAGCTTGCAATTAAGGCTTTCGCCCCCGATATGCCGATAATCGCCCCGTGGCGCGAGTGGGATATTAAGTCCCGCGAGGAGGAAATCGACTACGCCGAGGCGCACAACGTTCCGCTGAAGATTAACCGCGAGACCAACTATTCAAAGGATAAGAACATCTGGCACTTATCACATGAGGGTCTTGACCTT
>JBJEOD010000391.1:0-32740 GCA_051880535.1 Acutalibacteraceae bacterium
CAATCGGTATTATCTGCGGATAGGCAAGCCCCACGTCCTCACAAGCACAGACCAAAAGCCGACGGCAGGCGCTGGGCAGATCGCCCGCGGCTAAAAGTCTGCCTAAGTAGTAGACCGCCGCGTCGGGGTCGGAGCCGCGCATAGACTTCTGATAAGCCGAGATAATATCGTAATGCTCGTCTCCCTCTCGGTCGTAGCGGACGGCGTTCGCCGCTAAAATTTCCTCGGCGGTCGTGTCCTTTACGGTAATATCGGTTTCGGTTTCGCTTGTCAGCACGCATAGCTCGAGCATATTAAGCGCCCTGCGTACGTCCCCCGTCGCGGCGCGACAGATTTTTATAATTGCGGCGTCGGAAATATTAATATTCTTTCCCTTTTCCTCGCTTAATACCCCTACCGCGCGGCAGACGGCGGTTTTAATATCCTCGGCGGAGAGCGCCTTAAACTCAAATACCGTAGAGCGGCTCAAAATCGCGTTGTAAACGTAAAAATACGGGTTTTCGGTGGTGGCGGCGATAAGGGTAATATCCCCCGTTTCGATATAAGAAAGCAGAATTTGCTGTTGCTTCTTGTTAAAATACTGAATTTCGTCGAGATAAAGCAGAATCCCGCCCGCGGTATCAAAGCCGCCTATCGAATTAATAATCTCCTTAATATCGGCGGTCGAGGCGGTGGTGGCGTTTAAATAGCAGAGCTTTTTCCCGCAGTTAGCGGCTATAATTTTAGCAACCGTGGTTTTGCCCACACCCGAGGGACCGTAAAATATCAGATTCGGCACGTCGCCCGAATCGATAATTTTTCTAAGCACCCTGCCTTCCGAAAGCAGGTGCCGCTGTCCCGCCACGTCCTCTATTCTGTTTGGTCTCATTCTGTCCGCTAAGGGTGAATTCATATCTGCACCTACCGTAATTTTTTTCCTATACCTTATATTATATTATTTTTTTGCGCTTTTTTCAACTCATTAACTAAAACTTTCCTTCATAATATTAGTTATGGGAGTGAATAAACAAGTGAAAAAAACGCTTTTTATAAAAAACGCGCTAATTTTAACCGCGTCGTCGTTAATATTAAGGTTTGTAGGAATAATTTTCAAGGTCTGGCTGGCAGCGCTTATCGGCTCTGAGGGCATAGGCCTTTATCAGCTTATTTTCAGCGTATATGTTTTAGCCGCGACCTTTGCGACCTCGGGCATCTGCACGGCGGTGACCCGACTTGTGGCGGAGGAATTAGCCTTAGGCAGTAAAAAGGGAACCCTTAAAATACTTCGGCGGGCAATCGAGCTTACCCTGTTAATCGCCGCAATTTCGGTGGCGGCGGTCTATTTCGGGGCGGAATTTATCGCAGATCGCTTTATCGGGGATATGCGCGCCGTTCCCGCACTTAAAATTCTCCCCCTCTCGCTCCCCTTTATGGGGATAACCTCCTGCCTGCGCGGATATTTTATCGCACGGCGAAAAGTAACCCCCAACGCGGTTTCACAGCTGTTTGAGCAGGCGGTCAGAATACTGCTGGTTGTCGTTCTGGTCAAAAAATACTGTGATAAGGGGCTTGCCGCATGCTGTGGGGCGGTGCTTTTCGGCGATACTGCGGCGGAGCTTTGCGCTTGCCTGATGCTCGGTCTTATCTGGCTTTGGGACCGCAAAAAATTAAATTCCCTGTCGGGCCGCGCCCGCCCGCCGTTCGGGATAGTAAGGCAGATTTTACATATTTCCCTGCCCATAACCTCGGGAAGATACCTTAATACCGCACTCAGAACCGCCGAAAACATATTGGTGCCGAAAAATTTAGCAAAATACCCCCATTCGGGCGAGCTTGCCCTCTCCCAGTTCGGAATGATAAAGGGAATGGCTCTGCCTATACTTCTTTTTCCCTCAACCCTGCTTAATTCAATTTCGACCCTGCTTATTCCCGAAATGTCCGAGGCGGCGGCAAAGGGCAGAACAGGTCTTGTAAAATCGGCAACACGAAATATTTTAAAGCTCACGGCGGTGATGTCCTTTATTTTCGCGGCGGTATTTTTTGTCGGGGGCAGGGAGATAGGACTTCTTATTTATAAAAGCGACGAGGTCGGCTCGCTTCTGCGTGCCCTTTCGCCGATAGTACCGCTGATGTACCTTGACAGCGTATCCGACGGCATTTTAAAGGGGCTTGACCAGCAGGCGTTCAGCTTTCGCACCGCTATAACCGATTCGACGCTCCGTATAATTTTAATACTTATTCTTCTGCCCTGCTTCGGTCTTCGCGGCTTTATATGGATAATGTATTTTTCAAATCTGCTTACCTGCGCCTTAAATGTGGGACGGCTTTTGAAGGTAAGTAAGGCGAGATTAAAGCTGATAAACGAGGTGATTTTGCCCCTTGCCGCGGCGTTTTGCATAACCCTGCTCGCCGATACGCTTTTGCGGCTGATAAACGGAATGAATAATTTCGCTTATTTGCTGCTTATCTGCCTAATTTCTCTCCCGCTGTATTTGATTTTTATTTTCCTTATCGGAGCTGTGACGGCAGATGATGTGCGAGGTGTATTTAAGAGGTAAAATTATTTGTTATTATTAAACTCATGTACTATTAATTTAATATTTAATTTTTTACAATTATCAATCACATATTTAGTACCTTTTGATTTACCATCCCAAAATGCAATTACCAAATCAGCGTATTTAATTATTTCTAAATTTCGTTTTAACGGTGCTGCTTTACCATATTTATTATATTCGGGTAAAATTTCTGTTAGTTTGATGTTGTGCAAAACCGCATAATTTGCAGCAGAGCTATCAATTCCCTTTGCACCACCCGAAACAATTTCTGTAGTTTCTTCAGGAAGATATTTTTCAAAATCATTCACATACAAATTTCTTGAACCAACAATTGCAATCTTCATTTTAATTTCTCCTTATAGTCTATGTATAGACTAATAGTAGCACACATAGCCTACAAATAGCAAGAAAATTTTGTATCCTTAACATATTAAGCTAAGGAGAAGTTAGTATGGATACAGTAACAGCGGTAAAGAACCGCATTTTAGAGCTATGCGGAAAGCGTAATATTTCAATTAATAAGCTTGCGAATATCTGTGGCTTACCGCCATCATCGGTTAAGAATATTTTGTACGGGAAAAGTCAAAATCCTAAATTATCGACAATCAAAATGATTTGCGACGGATTAGGCTTGACCCTTGCTGAATTTTTTGATACAGATGAATTTAATAATCTGGAGCAGGAAATCAAATAAACTTAATTATTTTAAATCGGACAGATAATGCAAAAATTCAAATACAATATGTCCCTCTGTAATCCTTTCAAATAAACACCCCGTAATCCTCTGATTTACGGGGTGTTTTTCTATCCTGTTAAAGGCAGGAGTTTTCAGCGCAAATTTTTGAAAAATTCCTGCAAAACGGCGGTACATTCATCCTCGCATATTCCGCCGTAAATTTCGGGCTTGTGGTTATAGGGATAATCACAGAGATTAATAACGCTGTCAATGCTCCCCGCGCGGCTGTCGTATGCACCGAAAATAAGGGTTTTAATCCTCGCGTTAATTATTGCGCCCGCGCACATAGGGCAGGGCTCTAAGGTGACATAAAGCTCGCACCCGTCAAGCCGCCAGCTGTTGAGCCGCTTGCAGGCGATATTAATCGCCTCAATTTCGGCGTGGGAAAGAGCATTTTGCTTTTCCTCCCTGCGGTTGAAGGCACGGGCAATTATCCCGCCGTCCTTTACAATAACCGCTCCTACGGGAACCTCTCCGCGCTCACCCGCGAGCCGCGCTTCCTTTATTGCTTCTTTCATAAATCTACTGTCCATTATCTCACCTATAAAATAGGAACGGATAAATCCGTTCCCTACATTATTCATTATTCATTAAATAATTAAAGTGTTCTCTCGGGTCGAAGACGGGCTGTTTATTTCTGATAACAAACAGGAAAATCGGCGCTAAGAAGCTGAAGAATATTGAAAGCACAAGGAAAAGGGTGGCGTTGCCGTAATCAAATGAGGCGTAAATTCTCCACAGCGCAACATAAAATAACACTATATAAGCAATGGAAACCCCGATTAAAACGATATAAATCAGAATCATAGGAATAAGTGATGAAAACATATCAAGCGTCATATCGGTGCCCGCAGTGACAGAAATATCAGCATATTGAATAACAATAAGTACTGCATAGATTGCAAAAACACAAAATGCGATGCTGACAATTAACATAATAATTTCAAGTGCAAGAAGTATCCCGCCGAATTTTGCAGAGGGCTTACCGTCCTTTCTGCGGTATTTTTCGGCTAATTTTCCGAAAAGAAATGTGCTTGCAAAGGGAATAAAGCTGCGCCATGGGGCAGAAAAGCCCGCGGTTTTTGCCATCTTGAAAAGAGCGATTGCTTCAAGCAGATACATTACAAGCATGATAATGCCGAAAACCACGAAATAGCCTATCATAAAGGCTAAAACCCCCGAAATTACACCTTCGTCTACACCCGCCTCCTCAAAAATTTGACTGATAATGCCTGAATTGTACATAATTTAACCTCCTTAAAAATATGTGATTGCCTGACCAAGGCAAAGAATTATGAAAATAATAATTACCGCAGAGGAGAAAAACCATTTATTTTTTTGTTTGAAGCTGCTTTCGGTATCGCTTCTTTTAAATATAAATGCGTCCTTATCCGAAACCGCAACCGCCGCAATTATTCCCGCGGTCAAAGCCGCCATTAAGTAAAGCGTATAGATAAGATTCTGAGCGTTTTGAGAAAGTCCGCAGAGCAGAAAATTAAACGCAACCGAAATAAAATTATTTGCCGCGTGAACCGCAACCGCAATCCACAGTGATTCGGTTTTTACTACAATATAGCCAAGCGCCAGCCCCACCAGAAAGGCAAAGGGCATCTGGTCGAAGTTGCCGTGCATAAGCCCGAACAATATAGCCGAAGCAAGCACCGCAAAGCTGTCGCCGTATTTGCGGAAAATCCCTAAAATAAGCCCTCGGCAGGCAAATTCCTCTACAAGCGCAGGAACTATCGCCGTTGAGATAAGGCAGAGTAAAAATCCGAAAAAGCCGCCGGGATTATCGCCTAAATCAACATTGTAATCTATTCCTATGCTTTCAAAAAAGTAACCGCAATAGGAGCTTGCAATGTTTGCAAAGGCACAGAAGGAAAGCCCTATAAAAAACATCGCGGTCTTGTTTCCCGTAGGTTTTTTAATGGGTACCAAATCGCTTATACGCTGTCCGCCCGCCTTGAAAATAATGATAAACGGCACGGTAAACATAAATGACGACAGCAAAATCTGCACAACCTGCAAAACCGCGGGCTCGGTTACTATTTCATACGACTTATCGGACGGAAATCCCAAAAGCGTCATTATAAAGAAATAAGCTGCCCCCCAAATGCTTGAGATAACCATTATTGAGATTACGGAAAGACCCGATAAAAGGGCGGCTTTTCTTATACCTCTTTTTTCCTCGTAGGTTTTTGGAGTAAAGCCGTAGGGTACATAGGTAATGTAGGTCTGCTTTGGTGCGTTTGTTACCCCCGGCTCCTCATAGCGCGGAGCTTCGTTTTCGGGTGCTTCTGTATTTAAGTTACTGTTTTCCATATTTTCGGACTAATCCCTTCACCTGCTTTCAGAATATGCTCCTCTGTACCCTTTTGTTTTATTCCTCTGTGTTGTCTTCTTCTGTTTCTTCCTCGGGGGAGTTATCCTCCGCCGCACCCGCGTCCGCCTCGGGAGCGTCGGGAAGCTCGGTCGGCTCCTCCTCGTTATGCTCGGTCACCGCAACCGAAAGCACCTTTTCACCCTCGCCCACGCGCATTACGCGAACGCCCTTTGCAGGACGGGCAAAGGTGGAAATATCTCCGCTGAAAATACGGATTAAAATGCCGTTGGAGGCTATCATAATTATATCGTCGTCATCGGTGATTTCAAGCACCGCCGCAACGTCGCCGTATTTATCCACGCGGTAGTTCATAAGACCCTTGCCGCCGCGGGACTGTAAGCGGTAATCGCTTATGGGACTTACTCTGCCGTAGCCTGTTTCGGTAATCGTAAGGAGCCTTGTATTCTCGTCGGTTACCTCCATAGCCACAACCTCGTCGTCCTCCCGCATTGTGATTGCCTTAACGCCCCTGGCTCCACGTCCCATTGCACGGACGCCGTTTTCATTAAACTGAATCGCCATACCCTTTTTGGTTGCGATAAGCAGATTATCGCTGCCGTTTGTCATTTTTACAAAGGTAAGCTCGTCATCCTCGTCAATTGAGATTGCGATAATTCCGCTCTTTCTTGTGTTGCGGAACTCGGACAGCCTTGTGCGCTTAATAATACCCTTCTTTGTCACCATTGTGATAAAGTGCTCCTCATCAAGCTCGGAGGCGGGGAGGATTATTGTTATCTTTTCGTTGGGCATAAGGGGCAGAATATTTACTATATTCATACCCTTTGAGGTGCGGCTGCCCTCGGGGATTTCGTATGCCTTTATACGGTACATTCTGCCGAGGTTTGAGAACAGCATTATATAGTCGTGGGACGAGCAGACAAACATATTTTCAACCGCGTCGTCCTCTCTTGTCGTCATACCCGTAATTCCCTTGCCGCCGCGGTGCTGAACATTATAGGTGTCAGCGGGAATCCGCTTGATAAAGCCGTTGTGGGTCTTTGTAAGCACACACTGCTCCTCGGGGATAAGGTCCTCAATATCAACCTCCCCAGCAACGTCGGTAATTTCGGTGCGGCGGTCGTCGGAGAACTTATCCCGTAGATTTAACGCCTCGGTCTTAATTATATCAAGTATACGGGCGTGGCTTGCCAAAATTTCCTCACATTCCTTGATAAAGTCCAGCTTTTCCTGCAGTTCGTCAAGAATTTTCTGCTTTTCGAGACCCGACAGCTTACCTAACTGCATCTGAACAATCGCGGTAGTCTGAATATCGTCAAGCCCGAAGCGCTCAGTTAAAGCCACCTTACTTTCGGGTATTGTCTTGCTGGCGCGGATTATCTTTATAACCTCGTCGATAAAGTCAAGTGCTACCTTCAAGCCCTCTAAAATGTGGGCGCGCTCCTCGGCTCTGCGCTTGTCGTACTCGGTGCGGCGGCGGATAATATCACACTGGAAGTCAATGCTGTTCTGGAGCATTTCCTTAAGCGTCAATATCTGCGGCTTGCCGTTTACGATTGCAAGCAGTATTGCGCCGAAGGTAGTCTGAAGCGCGGTGTTTTTATAGAGCTTGTTAAGCACAACCTGCGGGTTTGCGTCCTTTTTAAGGTCTACTATTATTCTTATACCGCCGTCACGCTTTGAGGAATAGTCCACCACGTCCTCGATTCCCTCAATTTTCTTATCCGCGGCAAGGTCGTAAATGCTTTTAACCAGCTCTTTTTTCCTTATCTTGTAGGGAATTTCGGTTATTACAATGCGGTATTTGCCGTTTTTGGTTTCCTCAATCTCGGTCTTTCCCCTAAGGGTAATTCTTCCGCGGCCCGTGGCGTATGCGGCTCTTATCCCCGAGCGGCCCATAATAATTCCGCCCGTCGGGAAGTCGGGACCCTTTATATACTGGCAGATTTCCTGCAAATCGGCGTCGGGATTATCAATAAGACAGCACATACCGTCTATAACCTCACCTAAATTGTGGGGCGGAATTTCGGTCGCCATACCTACAGCGATACCCGAAGAGCCGTTTACAAGCAGCTGCGGAAAACGGACGGGAAGTACCTCAGGCTCGGTCAAGCGGTTGTCGTAGTTGGGCACCATATTGACGGTTTCTTTTTCAATATCGTCAAGCATATGGAGCGACAGCCGATTCATTCTCGACTCGGTATACCTGTATGCGGCGGCGGGGTAGCCGTCGATATTACCGAAGTTTCCGTGACCGTCTATAAGGGGATAACGGAGTGAAAAATCCTGCGCCATACGCACCATAGCGTCGTAAACGCTGGCGTCGCCGTGGGGGTGGTAGGAGCCCAGCACCGAGCCGACGGTGTCCGCGCACTTGCGGTACGCCTTGTCGGGGGTCAGACCGTTTTTATACATTGTGTAAAGTATTCTTCTGTGAACCGGCTTCAAGCCGTCCCTTACATCAGGGATAGCGCGTCCCACCAGTACCGACATAGAATACTGGAGCATACTGTTTTTAACCTCGTCGACAATTTCAACAGGAACTATTTTAGTTTCCTCGTCGCTCGGCCAGTATACGTTTTCTTTCTTAGCCATTTTTTTATTCCACCTTAAATATCAAGATCGGTTGCAAATACCGCGTTTTCTTCAATAAATTTACGTCTCGGCTCGACCTCTTCACCCATTAACATTGTAAAGGTCTGGTCTGCAAGCTCGGCGTCGGACATACTAACCTTTAGCATTGTCCTGTGCTCGGGGTCAAGGGTGGTTTCCCACAGCTGCTCTGGGTTCATTTCACCCAGACCCTTATACCGCTGAACATCAGGCTCGCCGCCCAATTCCGCAACGTATCTGTCCTTTTCCTCGTCGGTAAAGGCGTCAAAGTATCTCTTGCCCTTTGCCACCCTGTAAAGCGGGGGCTGTGCCAAATAAACGTGACCCGTCTCGATAAGCTGAGGCATATAGCGGAAGAAGAAGGTGAGCAGCAGGGTTCTTATGTGGGAGCCGTCAACGTCGGCATCCGCCATAATAACAACCTTATCGTAGCGGAGCTTGTTTATATCAAAGTTTTCGGCAATTCCAGTGCCTAACGCCACGATTACGGGGGTCAGCTTATCGTTGCCGTAAACCTTATCAACCCTCGCCTTTTCGACGTTGAGCATTTTACCCCAAAGCGGAAGTATCGCCTGATAGGTGCTGTTTCTTCCCTCAACCGCCGAGCCGCCTGCGGAATCTCCCTCGACTATAAATATTTCGGTCTTGGTCGGGTCGTCGGATATACAGTCGGTCAGCTTTTCGGGCATTCTGGTTTTGCCGCCTATGCCCGATTTATTACGCTGTAACTCCCTCGCCTTCTGCGCCGCCTCGCGGGCGTTTGAGGAGGCTATCGACTTATCAAGAATTATCTTTGCCTCGGTGGGGTGGTCCTCAAGATAATTCATCATCTTTTCGGCAACGATATTATTAACAAGGGTGCCTATCGAGGTATTTCCCAGCTTTGCCTTGGTCTGGGATTCAAACTGCGCGTCGGTAAGCTTTACGCTTACAACCGCCACAAGACCCTCGTTAATATCCTCGCTTTTAAGGTTATTATCGTTATCCTTTAAAATTTTAAAGGTTCTTGCATATTTATTAATAACCCTGGCAAGACTTGTCTTAAAGGCGCTTTCGTGGGTGCCTCCGTCCACGGTATGAATGGTGTTGGCGAAGGACATTATTTTAGTGTCGTACCCCGTGCTCCATAAAAGTGCGATTTCCGCCATAGAGTCGCCCGACGTGCCGTTTAAATAGATAACGTTTTCGTTAAGTTTATCCTTTTTACTTTTTTCAAGCAGGTATTCTACATAGGATTTGATACCGCCCTCAAAGCAGAGATCCTCCTCTCTGCCCTCAATATCTGCGTCAGAGCGCTTATCAACAAGGACAATTCTTATTCCCGCATTAAGGAACGCCTGCTCGCGGAGTCTGTTTAAAAGAATATCAAAATCGTAGCGGGTTGTGTCGGTAAAAATTGTCGGGTCGGGCTTAAAGGTGACCTTGGTTCCCGTTTTATCGGTATCGCCTATAACCTTTAAATCGGTTTTTATATTGCCCTTTTCGTATCTCTGGAGATAGACGTGACTGCCGTCGCATATCTCAACCTCCAGCCATTCCGAAAGTGCGTTTACAACCGACGCGCCCACGCCGTGAAGACCACCCGAAACCTTATAGCCGCTGCCGCCGAACTTACCGCCCGCGTGAAGAATGGTAAACACCACGCTGACCGTAGGAATACCCTTTTGCGGGTGAATACCCACAGGGATTCCGCGTCCGTTATCGGTAACCCTTATAACGCCGTCGTCAAGAATTTCAACCAGAATCTTGTCACAGTAGCCCGCTAATGCCTCGTCAATCGAGTTGTCTACTATTTCATAGACAAGGTGGTGAAGACCCCTTTCTCCCGTAGATCCGATATACATACCGGGGCGCTTTCTTACGGCTTCAAGTCCCTCTAAAACCTGTATGGAATTTTCATCATAGCTTTCCGTTACAGCCGCCGTTTCCTTACTCATCATATCAATTCCTTTCGTCGAGAGCCTCAACACGCAGACGCGGACGAGTACCTCGTCACCCAGACGCGTATTTTAATTACTTCTAATTCTTAATCTTGTCTCTCGCGTTTATAGTTTTATTTTAAATCTAAATAATTTGACCTTTTAAATAGAGTGGAGGAGGCTAATTGAGATATATACACCCTCTGCCTTTCTCCCTTTTTCCTGCACACCGCAAAGGATTTAGGCAGCTCGTAGGAGACGGTTATAACCTCTTTATTCTTTTCCGCCTTATTTAAAAAATTGCGGGTGTGCTTTGATACGGTTGTGCTTTCAAGGTCAAAAATGCCCACAAGCTCGCTTGTTTTAACCACGGTGCCCTGTCCTAAATGAATATACATTACACAATCCGTCCGTTCTTTATTTCAATTATTTTTCCGCTTTTAAGCCTTCCCACGTTTGAGGGGTCACAGCAGGTTATAAATGACTGTATTCCCTTTATGTGGTTTAAAATGTAGCTTTGCCGCTCGGGGTCAAGCTCGCTCATAACGTCGTCCAGCAGAAAAACGGGATATTCGCCCGAGATTTTGTTTATAACCTCCGCCTCCGCAAGCTTTACCGCCAGCGCAACACTCCGTTTTTGCCCTTGGGAGCCGTAGCTTCTTGCAGAGATACCGTTGATTTTAAATTCAAGGTCGTCCCTGTGGGGACCTACCGAGGTTGTACCCGAAAACATATCGTTTTTTCTTGCAGTTAAAAGCGCCTGTCTTAAATCCTCGCCCTCAAAGGAGGCGACATATTCGGTTTCAAGCGCCTCCCTGCCTGATGAAAGTCCGCTGTAAACCTCGGGCAAAAATTCGTTAAGCCTTGTAATATATTTTTTCCTTATCTCGGTAATTTTTGCACCCTTTAAGGCAATTTCCTCCTCAAAAATATCAAGCATATCCGAAAGGGAGAAATTATATTTTATATCCTTTATAACGCTGTTTCGCTGACTTACCGCCCTCAAATAGCCCTTAAGGGTAGAAATATAGGAGGGATAAAGCTGACCTATCGCAATATCAAGAAATCTTCTTCTTACCGCAGGACCGTCCCTTACAAGTCCCAAATCGTTAGGCGAAAAGACCGCCGCATTGAATTTTCCCGCCATCAAGGAGGGGGCTTTAAGCCTGTTATTATTAAAAACCGCCGTTCGGTGCTCCTTTATCTCAATTTCCGCCTCGTTCTCAATACCCTCGGCTGAAAATTTAAGATTTAAGCCCGCCTTTTCACAGCCGAACCGCACAAACGCCGAATCCTTAGCGCCCCTGAAGCTTTTCATTCCCGTGAAAAGCCAGATTCCCTCTAACAGATTGGTTTTTCCCTGCGCGTTTTCGCCGCAGATAACGTTCATTTCTTCAAAGGAGTCTATTTCTATTTCGGGTATATTCCTGAAATCGCGGCATGAAAAGCTTGAAATTCTCATTCTATTATGAACCCTGCGCCGTCAAATTCCGCGCTGTCGCCGCTTTTAAGCTTTTTTCCTCTGGCACAGCAGATTTCGCCGTTTACCTTGACCTCGCCGTTCTGAATAACGGTTTTAGCGTGTCCCCCTGTTGAGACAAGCCCCGCTAATTTCATCGCGCTGTCAAGCCTTATAAAATCTTCCTTTATGGAAAGCCTTTTATACTCCATTATCTCAACCTCATAGGCATTATCATATACTTAAAGTCGTCCCCCTCGACCGGCGTAATAAGCACGCCGGAATTAGGTCCGTTAAATAATATCTGAACCTGCTCGGTCTCTGAGGCTTTAAGCGCCTCTAAAAGATAGCGGCTGTTAAGACCTATTTCAAAGCTGCTGCCCTCAACCTTGGTGTTAAAGGTCTCGGTTGCCCTTCCCATAGAGGTAGCACAGGTAAATACCACGTTAAGCTCGTTAAAATAACAGCGCACGGGGGTAGAGAAGGATTCGCTTATTAAAAGTGATACGCGCTCAACAGTGTTAATAAGCTCCCGTGTGTTTACCACCACCCTTTGCATATATTCTGTCGGAATGGTTTTTTGGTAGTTTACAAAATCGCCCTCAAAAAGTCGGGAAATAAAGTCGTAGCCGTTAATGTTAAAGCTTATAAGCCTTTCGCCCACGTTTATTTCAACCTTTTCGGTTTCCTCATCTATAAGCTTTACCGCCTCGCCGATAGCCCTTCCTGATATAATAAAGGAAAAATTGTCCGAAATGTCAACCTTGTGTTTTCTGATTGCCAGCCGATAACCGTCGATTGCTACAAATTGCATAATTCCGTCCTCAACGGTTACGTTAATTCCTGTTAAAATCGGCTTAGCACCCTCGCTCTGTGCCGCGGCGAAAAAGGTACCTCTCACCATTTCGGAAAGCACTGTGCCGTCTATTACCACACTGCCCGCGTTTCCCACGGTAGGCATTTCGGGAAAATCCTCCGCCGCCATACCCATAATATCAAAGGTTGCCTCGCCGCATTTTATGTGGCAGTTAAGACGGGAATCGGCAGAAATTTCAACCTGTACGCCGTTCATTCTCCTTAAAATATCCGAAAGAAGCTTTGCGTTTATTACAATGTCGCCTGCCTCGTCGCATTTAGCGTAGATTTCCTTTTTCATTCCCATTTCAAGATTATAGGAAATAAGGGTAACCTTGCCCTGCTCCGCCGAGATTAAAATACCCTCAAGCACAGGCATGGAGGTTTTTGCTCCCACAACGCGCTGCAGCTTTGAAACCGCGTCAAGAAGCTTTTGGCGCTCAACAGAAAAAATCATATTTTTTCCTCCTAAAAACAATATAAAAATAACAGTAGTAATAAGGGGTGTTAAAACGGTGGAAAACCTTATTAAAGCCTTTTGTAAGCGGAAAAGCGGCGGTTAAATAAAAAATGGATAAAAACTTGATAAGTTTAACGATAAAAAGTTGTTAACCGCCCGTTTAATAACTTTCAGGTTAATTAAGGTTGATAACTTTAATAACTTGTCCCTTAAAAATCAGATGAGCTTGTTGTAAGATTCTTAATAATATCGTCCACAAGCTCCTTTTCATATGGCTTGTCCTTTAAGAAGCTTTCAATCCGATTCACGTTGTAAAGCACAGTGGTATGGTCCTTGCCGAAGCTTTCGCCAATCGCCTTGTAGGAAAGGTTTGTGGTCTCCCTTGCAATATACATCGCCACCTGACGTGCAAGCGCCAAGGCGGAGGTGCGGCGGTTGGATAAAATATCGCTTTCGGAAACATTGTAGGTTTTAGCAACCTCGGCAATTATCTTTTCAATCTTAATAGGCTCGGGCTGGGTGTCGTTTATAATGTCCCTTATAAAGCCCTGCACTACCGCGAGGGTGGGAACCTTGTTCTGAATAGAAACATATGCCTCAATTTTCTTAACCACACCCTCAAGCTGACGGGTGTTGACCTTTATATGCTCCGCAATGTAAAAAACAAGGCTTTCATCGATATAGAGGTTAAGCTTTTCCGCCTTCTTCTGAATAATACCTACCCGCGTTTCAAAATCGGGCAGGGATATATCCGCAAACAGACCGCTTTCAAAGCGGGAGCGGATACGGTCGTCGAGGGTTTTAATCTCCCTGGGCGGACGGTCAAGGGTTACCACTATCTGCTTATTGTTCTGATAAAGGGTATTAAAGGTGTTGAAGAACTCCTCCTGGGTCTGCTCCTTGCCGGCGATAAAATGAATATCGTCTATCAAAAGCACGTCCACTCCCCGGTATTTGTTGCGGAAGTCGTCTATCGTGCCAAGCCCCAGCTTACCGTCCTGCAAGGCCTTGATAAGCTCGTTGGTGAAATCCTCACCGCGGGTGTAAACAATTTTTTTGTAAGGAAAATTTTTCTTTATCTGATTCTTTATAGCAAGCATAAGATGGGTTTTTCCGACACCCGAGGGGCCGTAAATTACAAGCGGGTTGTAGGTTATGCTGCTGTTATTGGCAACCGCTAAGGAGGCGGCGTGGGCAAAGCGGTTTGTTGAGCCTACCACAAAGTTTGAAAAGGTGAAAAAATCCTCAAAGGTAAGTCCGTCACTGAACTGCTCGGCTTTGGCGATTTTTTCCTCGTCGTCCTCGAATACTATTTTTACGTCTATTGCAATACCCATAACCTTTTTTATGGCGTTCTTTAAAATTTCGGTATAGTTCTGCTCCACCACGCCGCGCATATACTCGTTGTTAATGGAAAGGACAAAAACTCCGGCGTCGAGAGAAACGGGCTTAAGATTCTTCAAAAAGCAGTCAAAGGCTACTTCCGAGATAGTTTTTTTACATTCCTCACAAACGGCGGACCATATGTCGTCAATTGAATTTATCGGCATTATGTAAACCACCCTTTATATATTATTACAATCTAATACAGTATACCATAAATTTAAAAATTTTTCAACTTTTTTAGAGTAAAAAAGGGGATTATTTTTTATAAAAGGGGAAAGCTTTTAAAAAAAGGAAAAAGGGGTCTTAAAATGGCGGTAAGAACGGATTTAGCGCTTGAATTAAGAGAATCGCTGCCTTACTCGGCAGAGGGTGTTGAGGAGAGCACCGAGACCGACGGAGATATAAGGCTTACACGGATAAAAATTACCTCCGAGGAGGGTGAAAGGGCGATAGGGCGGCAAAAGGGAAATTATATAACTTTGGAATTTCCCTCCATTTTGCAGATAAGCGATTATTCAGCCCTTAAAAACGCGGTTATAAGGGAGTTAAGACAGCTTGTCGGAGAAAAAGAAAAAATACTTGTGGCGGGGCTCGGCAATACCGATATTACCCCCGACGCGGTGGGACCCCTTACCGCAAGGCAAATACTCGCGACAAGGCACATAACGGGTCAGTTTGCCGAAAGCATAGGGCTCAAAGGGCTTAAAAGCGTATCGGTTATATCTCCGGGGGTGCTCGGTCAGACCGGGATAGAGACAACCGAGCTTATAAACGGGGCGGTCAGTACGGTAAAGCCCGACGCGGTAATTGTAATAGACGCCCTCGCCGCGGCAAGCACAGAAAGGCTTTTTAAGACGGTTCAGCTGAGTGACACGGGAATTTCGCCCGGCTCGGGGGTAAAAAATTCAAGAAAGCAGATAAACGAAAAAAACCTCGGCGTGCCTGTTATCGCTGTAGGCGTTCCCACGGTTATGGACGCCGAGGCTCTTGCCGCAGAGCTTACGGGCAAGGAGAGCGAAAAAAGCATAGATATGTTTGTAACGCCCAAGGAGGTAGACCTGTTATGCGACAGAATAAGCGAGATATTAGCAAATGCGCTTAATATCTTTTTACAGCCCGAAATTGACGCGGATATAATAGCCCAGCTGGTATAACCCGAAATTTTCCCGCATAAAATAGCTGTGTGGGAGGCGGTAGAATGCGCGGAAATTCAGGAATTACACGGCTTATTTGCGTTTTTTCGGTCGCCGTCGCCTTGATAGGCTACAACGCCTACGGGATCTGCTTTAAGGGCGGAGTCCAAAACAGCAGTAAGACAAGCGCCGAAAGCGAGGAAATCACGTTTTCAGAGCCCGAAAGCCTACCGCAGGATACCTCGGAAGAAGAAAGCACTTCTATTGCTTCCACGTCGGAAAACGCGTCGGTCGCGGCAAGCACGGGCGGCAATGTAAAGGGTAAGATTATAAGCAGATATATCTCCCCCTACGGCGCGGGTCTTTCATACAGCAAGGTTTATTTAAAGAACAGCACCAACCTTGAAATAAATATAAAGGAGCTGCTTGAAGCCTCATTAGGCTTTAAAATTGTAAAAAACGACAGCCCGCAGGTGCTTATAATGCATACCCACACCACCGAGACCTATATGACCGAGGAAACGGATTACTACACCGACGCCTTTTCCTCCCGCACCCGGGACAAGGAGAAAAATATGGTAAGCGTGGGCAATATAGTTGCGGATAAGCTTAACGCCGCAGGCATAAAGACCCTGCACGATACTACCGAGCACGATTATCCCAACTACACAGGCAGCTACACCCGCGCGGCGGAGACTATAACGGGGTATTTAAAAAAGTACCCATCAATAAAGATAGTGCTCGACCTGCACCGCGACGCCGTAAGCTCGGGAGAGAGCGATAAGGTAAAGCTGCTAACCGAAATAAACGGGAAAAAGGCGGCGCAGGTAATGCTGGTTATGGGCTCCCAGAGCGGGAGCGTCACCAATTTTCCCAAATGGAAGGAAAATTTAAAGCTGGCAGTAAAATTACAGGAGAAGATTGAGGAAAAATACCCCACCTTAGCGCGCCCCTTAAGTCTGATGTCAAAGAATTACAATGAAAGCCTTACTACAGGCTCCTTGCTTATTGAATTCGGCACCGACGCGAACACGGTAGTCGAGGCGCATTATTCCGCCGAGCTTGTAGGAAACGCAATAGCGGAATTACTAAACGGTCTTACATAAAATTAAAGGAGAGATTTATATAAAAGTAAGGCTGTTTTTTAAATCGTTCTATCTTTCGGCGGTGATACTTTTTTGTCTGGTTTTCGGCATTGTCGGAACGGCAAGGGCTTATGAAAAAACAAGGCTCGTCGGCTTCGGCGAGTACCGAAAGGCCGTCGAGCTGGACGGAAATATTTTAAGAATACTTGATTTTGAAATTGAGCTTTTTTAATTTTTTACAGCGGATGTAATTTACACCCGTAGGGCGGGGCTTGTGTCCCGCTGTTATCTCACATCTGCCTACACAAACGGCTTTAAATCCTTACCGTAAAGCATAAGCCTTGTAACCTTGCAGAAAACGGGCGGGGTGGCTGTTTCCTCGAAAAATGCGTTTAACAACAGCGAGGGGTTTAAATTTCCCTCGTTTCCAGCAGAGAGGACAAGCAGGGCGCTGTCGCTTAAAAACTCGACGCGCTTGATTTTCGGGATAATGTCAAATTCCTTTAATCTGCCCTTTTTGTCCTTTTTTTGACAAATTACCGACTCTTTCGACAAAAACTCCTTTAATTTTTCGTAGAGAGGTGCGTTTTCGGGGTCGAATTTAAGCTCGTACTCGGCAAAGCATATATCCGCAGTAGGCAAAACTGGGGTATCAGCCCGCAAAAACTCAATCCCCTCGGGCGCGGCGGCATTTAGGCTTTTAAGCATATCCACAAAGGAATATTCGTCGTCGGTAAGGCGGATATCCATAACCTCATAAACGCCCTCAAAGCCCAAGGAGAGCGGTACGGCGTAGTTAATGTAAATATGCCTGTTAAAGCCCTCTGTATACCACACGGGAATACCCGCCTTTCTTATAATGCGGGTCATAAGGCGGTTCATATCAAGGTGGGAGACAAACTTCATTCTGCCTGTTTTGGTGTAAAAAATTCTAACGTTTTTCAAAGCAGACTCCCTCCCCAAAGCACGCCGCCCCACAGCCCGCGCATTTTTCGCGGCAGTTAGGCGTGGTAACGGCACTGTGCGCGCGCTCATTTTCGGCGATTAAGAATTTTTTGGTCACGCCGTAATCAAGGTGATCCCAGGGGTTTATTTCGCTGTACTCGCGCTTTCTCCCTGCGTAAAACTCGGGGGACAGACCGTTTTCCGAAAACGCCTCCTCCCAAAGCTCGGGCTTAAAGCACTCGTTCCAGCTGTCAAACCTACAGCCCTTTTTGAAAGCGGATTCTATTACCCTGCCTAATCGGCGGTCTCCGCGGGCAAACGCGCCCTCTAAAAGGCTGGTAGAGGAATCGTGCCAGCTTATATTAACGCGGCGGTTTTTGTTGGAATATTTTAAATGCTGCTGCCTGCGCTCGATTTCCTCCTTGCCTATCTGGGGCTCGAACTCAAAGGGGGTAAAGGGCTTGGGCACAAAGGTGGAAACGCTTATCGATACCGAGGGGGATTTTCCCTTCGGTCTTTCGGGCAGACCGTAGAAAAGGTCGATTATCCTCTGCCCTAAGTCGGCAATGCCCTCTAAATCCTCATCGGTTTCGGTGGGCAGACCTAACATAAAGTAAAGCTTTACTGCGGTGTAGCCGCCCTCAAAGGCGGTTTTACAGGTGCGGAAAATCTCCTCCTCGGTGACGTTTTTGTTAATAACGTCGCGGAGCCGCTGGGTTCCTGCCTCGGGCGCAAAGGTAAGCCCGCTTTTTCTTACGTGGTTAATCTTTTCAAGTAATTCCTTTGAAAAATTGTCAACGCGCAAGGAGGGCAGGGCAAGGCTTATTTCATTCGGCTCTGTCCAGCAAAGCATTTTATTAAGTAACGGCTCTAATTCGGTGTAGTCGCTGGTGCTTAATGAGGACATAGAAATTTCGTCATACCCTGTGCTTTCGCAGAGCGCCCTTGCCTGACGGTTGATTGTCTCCGCGCTCTTTTCCCGCACGGGGCGGTAGATAAAGCCCGCCTGACAGAACCTACAGCCGCGAATACAGCCGCGAAAAATCTCCTGCACGGCGCGGTCGTGGACTATCTCGATAAAGGGGACTACAAATTTATCGGGGTAAAAAACCGAATCCATATCCTTAATAATCCGCTTTTTTACGGTTTTCGGCGCGCCGTCCTTAGGCGTTACAGCCTTAACAGTGCCGTCCTTATTATAGCTTACATCATAAAGCGAGGGGACGTAAACCCCCTCTATTTTCGCGGCGGCGCGCAAAAATTCCGCCTTACTGCCGCCCTTTTTCTTAAATTCCTTGTAAAGGTCGATAACCTCCAAATCAACCTCCTCGCCCTCGCCCAAGAAAAAGAGATCCACAAAGTCGGCAAGGGGCTCGGCGTTGCAGCAGCAGGGTCCGCCCGCCACCACAAGGGGGGATAATTCGTGCCTGTCCCCGCTCCTTACGGGCAGTCCCGCAAGGTCCAGCATATTAAGCACGTTTGTGTAGCACATTTCGTACTGGAGTGTAAAGCCGATAAAGTCAAAATCCTTTATACTGTCGCGGCTTTCAAGGGCGAAAAGCGGGATATTATTCTCCCTCATTTTTTCCTCAAAGTCCACCCACGGCGCGAAGACCCGCTCGCACCAGATGTCCTCGCGGCTGTTAAACTGGGAATAGAGTATCTTCATTCCAAGGTGGGACATACCTATCTCATAGGTGTCGGGAAAGCAGAAGGCAAACCGCACGTCCACCTTTTCTTTGTCCTTTATAACGCTGTTTATCTCGCCGCCCGAGTATCGCCCGGGCTTTTGCACCGATAAAAGCAGTCTTTCAAATTCCTGATCGTTCATATTGACCTCGTGTGTTAGATTTTAGATTTTAGATGTTAGACATTAGAAGCGGAAGGCATAAATTTACATTATTTCTTATAAAATCTTATTTCCGAGCATTTACCCTTTAAAAAGTCCAAAAATTCGTCGCGCTGTTTTGGAGAGTTAAAGGAGTGGGAAGGAATTATATATCCGCTCACAGAAGTAATAAAAATGTAAATATATTTTTCCCCAACAACGCAGATTCTTTCAATCGCGGCATAGGGGTGTTCTGTTTTGTTGGTATCGGTGGTTTCGGTAAAGTGCTCCTCGTCAAACTCCATAACGGAATTTTGTGAATAGGGCATTTTCCCGTTCTTTTTTAAAAGCGATACAGATAATTTTAATGACAAATTCATAAACGGGCTAAGCAAAAGCTCTAAAATTAAAAGCAGTATAAAAGAAGGAATTACATTCATAACCGTCTCATTGGTAATGCCGTCCGAAATAAAGGCTGTCACAGGAACGAAGAATACCATAACAGCGAAGAGAATCCGCATAAAAAGTAAAAGCTTTTTACCGTAGCGCAAATTCGTAATTGTGAATTTATTTATTTCGTAATAATCCTTATCCGTCAAAAAAATATTAAGCTTAAAGGGCATAACATTCTCTCCTTGCGTTATTTGTTTCTCCTCCAGGACGAGGGGGAAAGGGCTATGATTATCGGGTAGATTTCAAGCCTGCCTAAAAGCATTGCAAGGGATAGCACAAGCTTTGAAAAATTCGAGTAGTCCGCAAAATTGCCCGTGGGTCCTACCCCTGCAAAGCCGGGACCTACATTGTTAAAGCATGCCGCCGTCGCGCTGAAATTTGTTTCAAAATCGAAGGGCTCAAGGCTCAGCACTAAAAAAATCGCAAAAAAGCAGACCGAATAGATTAAAAAATAATGGCTTACGCTCTTGCGGGTAGCGCCGTCCACCGTTTTGCCCTCAAACCGCAGAGCCGACACCGAGCGGGGGTGAATCATTCTTTTAAGCTCGTTTTTGATAAGCTTGAAATAAAGCACCACGCGGGAAACCTTAAGTCCCCCCGCGGTAGAGCCCGCACAGCCGCCGATAAACATAAGTATCAGCAGTATGCTTTTTGAAAGCTGGGGCCAGCTGTTGTAATCCGCCGTAACGTAGCCCGTGGTCGAAATAATAGACGCGACCTGAAAGGCGGCGGCGCGAAGTGTTTCCGAAAAGCCCTCGAACATAAAGCGTATATTAAAGGTTATCACGGCGACCGACGCCGCGACCACGCTCAAAAAGCACCAAAGCTCGCCGCTTTTTATTACCGCCTTTAAATTGCGCATTAAAATCAGGTAATAAAGGTTGAAATTTACCGCAAATATAATCATAAAGGCGGTGATAACCCATTGAATATAGGGCGAATATCCCCCTATGCTGTCGCTCCTTACGCCGAAGCCGCCCGTTCCCGCCGTTCCGAAGGCGTGCACCACGCTTTCAAAAAGTGACATTCCGCCGAGCAGGAGAAGCACCGTCTCAAGAACGGTAAGCACGATATAAATAAGGTATAAAATAACCGCCGTGTCCTTTATCCTCGGCACAAGCTTGCCCTTAATGGGACCGGGCACCTCCGCCCTTAGTATGTGGATAGGGCGCTCGGAGACGTTAGGCAGTATCGCCATAACGAAAACTATTATACCCATACCGCCTATCCAATGCGTAAAGCTTCGCCAGAACAGGATTCCGTGGCTCAGGGATTCAACATCATTGAGAATCGAGGCTCCCGTGGTCGTAAAGCCGCTTACCGTCTCAAACAGCGCGTCCACCATTGACGGAATAGCCCCGCTTATCACAAAGGGCACCGCCCCTACAACCGACAGGGCAATCCAGGTAAAGGCGACAATTATAAAGCCGTCCTTGGCATAGATAACGTGGGTGCGCGGCTTAAAAAAGAGCCTCGGCAAAAAGCTTAAAACAAAGCTTACGGCGGCGGTAAGCAGGAAGGCAAAGCCCTCCCTTTCAAGATAAATTGCGCTTACGGCGGCGGGCAAAAGCAGTAAAACCGCCTCGACCCTAAGCGCTATTCCCACCGAGCTTAATATCATTCTGCGATTCATTTCTTACCTCTTATCCGCAATATCGGACAGGTCGTTGATTCTCCTGCCCGCACAGATTATTACCACCCTGTCGTTTGCGAGAATCATATCGTCGCCCGACGGGATTATGGTTTTTCTGCCCCTTATTATGCCCGCCACCAGTATATTGGGCTTTGTGGGCAGGTCCTTAAAGGGGATATTTATAATACTGCAGTCGGCGGTGACCTCGAACTCCAGCGCCTCGGCGTTGCCGTTCATCAGCTTGTAAAGGGTCTCAACCTTACTGCCTATCGAGTTTTCGAGCGCCCTTGCGTACCTTACCACAACGTCGGCGACGGTTCTTATTGGGGAGACCACCGTGTCTATTCCAAGCCTTGCGGCGGTCTGTAAAAATTCGTTTCGGTTAACCTTTGCTATAACCTTCGGCACGTCCTGCATAATCCCAAAGTAGGAAAGCAGTATGTTTTCCTCGTCCATTCCCGTAAGGGCAACCACCGCGTCCACGCTTTTAATGCCCTCTTCAAGCAAAAGCTCCTGCTTTGCGGCGTCGCCGTTTATTATGACCGCCTCGGGCAAAAGCTCGCTGAACTCCTTACAGCGGTTAATGTCCGCGTCTATTATTTTAACCGAGTTTCCCCCCGCGATAAGCATACGCGCAAGATAATAGGAGGTGCGGGTCGCGCCTAAAAGCATTACGTTTCTCGCTTGCCTTTGAAGCAAGGTAAGCTTTTTAAGCAGGCGCTGAATTTCGGTAAAGGAGGCGGTAAGACCTATTTTGTCCCCGCTTTTTAGGACGAAATTACCGTCGGGGATATAAAGCTCGCCGTCCCGCTCCACCGCGCAGATTAAGAAATTATCGGGGTGTCTGCGTTTAAGCTCCGAAAGGCTCACCCCGTCAAGGGGAGAATTTTCCTTAAGGCGCAGCTCAATCATTTCAAGACTGCCCCGCGAAAAGGTTTCAACCTTGACGGCGCTCGGCAGCCTTAATACGTTAAAAAGCTCCCTTGCAACATAGCTTTCGGGATTTATCACCATAGAAAGGCGAAGCTCTTTTTTAAGAAATTCAAGGCTTTTATCGTTGTATTCAGGCTTTCTTATTCGGGCTATGGTGTGCTTAGCGCCGAGCCTCCTTGCGATAAAGCAGCTTAGCATATTAAATTCGTCCGAGCCTGTAACCGCTATTACAAGCTCGCTTTTTGCGACCTGTGCCTCTGTCAGCGCGTCGGAATCCGTGCCGCTGCCGCAGACGGTCATAACGTCGTAAATGTTGGTTATCTCCGAAAGCACCTCGGGGTCATTGTCCATCGCGGCGATTTCGTGACCCTCCGCTAACAGCGATTCTATAACGGTACAGCCTATCTTGCCGCAGCCGATAACAACTATTTTCATAACAGCAATCCTTAAGCTCTCATTCTTAGCATCGCGCCCGATTTTACGGGGCGGCAGAACGGTATTTTTATTTTCATCATCGGGTGGGGAGCGGAATCTATCGCATTGCCCTCAATGTCGTAAAGCTCGTCTGTCCTTACTGTAAAGGGCGGGGACTTAGGCTCTAAGCAGTCAAGCTCCTGCCCCCTTAAAAACTTGTTTTTAAGGGTGGCGATAATATATCCGTCGCGGTAGCCGTCAACCGTCGCCGCAACCGCATAATCCCTTATATACCCCGCGCTCCCATAGGTCTGTGCGTTTTCGGGCGTTCCGAAATAAAAGCCCGTGGAATAGGTGCGGTGGCTTATTTTGTTAAGCTCTTCGGTCACCCAGTCGGGCAATTTCCAGCTTTCCGCACCGCTTTTAAGACTGTCAAGCGCGCCGCGGTAGGCGTTGGCGGTCACCGCAACGTAATAGTGGGATTTCGCCCTGCCCTCAATCTTAATACTGTCAATCCCGCACCTCGCCATTTTATCAAGATTTTCCGCCATACAAAGGTCGTTGGCGTTTAAAATATAAGTGCCCTTGTCGGTCTCGGTAATGTCGAAATACTGCCCCTCCCGCTTTTCCTCCATAAGGGAGTAACTCCAGCGGCAGGGCTGGGCGCAGTCGCCGCGGTTTGAATCTCTGCCTGTCATATAGCTTGATAAAAGACACCTTGCCGAAAAGGAAACGCACATAGCCCCGTGAACAAAAGCCTCGATTTGGAGCTCCTTTGGGGTTTTAGCACGTATTTCCGCAATCTCGTCAAGGGAAAGCTCCCGCGCTAACACCACCCGCTTTGCGCCTAAATTGTAAAAGGCGTTGGCGGTCTCGTAATTGCATATGCCCGACTGCACAGAGGCGTGAAGTTCGAGTCTCGGCGCGTGCTTTTTAATCAGCCCTATAGTGCCTAAGTCGGCGGCGATAACCGCGTCGGCTCCTAAAGCGTCTATAAGCTCCAAAAAGGCGGGCAGGCGGGGTATTTCCTCATTATGGGGAATGGTGTTGCAGGCAATATGCACCTTTACGCCGTTTTTGTGGGCGTATTCAATGCCCTCTTTAAGGTCTTCCTCGCCGAAATTGGTAGCGGCGGTGCGCATACCGAATTCCTCCCCCGCAAGGTAAACCGCGTCGGCGCCGTAATCCACAGCCGCCTTAAGCCTTGTCAAATCCCCTGCGGGGCATAACAGCTCGGGTATTTTAATATCAGTCTTCATATATCCAGTTATTCGCCGCCTTAAGCCTTGCTATGGTAGAGTTATGCTCGGCTAAGATCTTGTTGTAGTAAAATTTCATTGAAGCGTCGGTCACAAAGTAGTAGTAATCAAAATTTTCGGTAGGCTCGGCTGACGCCTTAATCGAATTAAGGCTCGGGGAGCAGAGGGGTCCGGGAGGGAGTCCCGCCGCCTCATAGGTGTTGTACCTGCCGCTACCGTAGGGGTATTTCCTTGTAGGAGAGGAGCCTAAGGTGGAAAACTCGTCGCTTTTAAGTCTGTTAAAGAATACCGCCGCCACATTAGCCATCTCGTCGGGACTGCCGCCCGCCTCTAACTCCACAATAGAAGCCATAGTCATAATTTCGTGCAGGGTGTAGCCGCTGTCCGAAATCTTTTGGCGAATATCGGCGGTAAGCTTTTGGTCAAGGGTTTTAAGCATCTTTTCCACCGCTAAATGGGCGCACTCCTTGGAATCGAAGTTGTAAAAATCGTAGGAATCGGGGAACAGATAGCCCTCTAAGCGGTAGTAAACCTTTTCCTCGGGAATGTCCTTAACAAAATCGTAATCGAACTCGCCGTTCTGAACCTCGCTTAAAAAGTCGGACTTTGTGCAGACCCCGTTTTCCTCCAAAATCTTGGCAATATCGTCTACAGAGGACATTTCGGGTATTGTGACGTGAACGCTTTCCGCCTTCGCGCCCTCCTCGATAAGCATAACCGACAGCGCCTCATAGCCCGCCTCGTTATTAAAGGTGTAAACGCCGTATTTAAACTGACTGTCGTAGTGCTTAAGCTTTGCGTACATTCTGAAAAGGAAGGGGATTTTAACCGCGCCGCAGTCCTTTAGCTCCTCGGCAATCTGCGCCGTGCCCATTCCCTGCTCAATCTCTATCGTACATTCGGTTCCTCTGCCGAAGCCTATGCCCATATAGTCCGCGCCCGCGTAGATAGCCCCGAACGCGATAGCTACCGAGACTATAATAATGCAAAGCACCCATATAAGGGTTTTTAAAAGGCTGTGACCGCCCAAATGACGGCTCTTGCCCCGCTTTGCGTTTGCCTGCACAGGGGCTTCGTCTATTTCAAAGCCCTTGCCTATTATAAAATCGTCCTCGGGGGAATTACTCTCGACCGAAAAGCCACCGTCCTGCGGCTTTTCGTTAAAGCTGTTACCGTCCATTAATACCATCCTTATTTGTTATACTTCATACTTTTTTTAAGCGCGTCGGCATTTTCGGGGCTGCCGTCAAGCTGACTTAAGAGCCTAAAGCCGAAATCAAACGCCGCTCCCGCACCGCAGGCAGTGGTTATTTTGCCGTCGGTTATAACAGACTCGTCCGAAAGCTCCGCGCCCAAAAGCTGCTTTTCAAAGCCGGGAAAGCAGGTCGCCCTTTTACCCTTTAAAAGCCCCTTGTGACCGAGCACGGAGGGCGCGGCGCAGATAGCGCCTATAAAAAGCCCATTTTCCGCCGCAAAATCGATAAAGCCCTGAACACAGCCGCTTTTTTCAAGGTTGAGCGTTCCCGGCATACCGCCGGGGAGAATTATCATCTGCAGCCCCTCGGTTTCGGTCTCGCCCTCGGTAATATCGCAGACCACGGGGATTTTGTGGGCGCCTGTAACGGTCTTGCCGCCTATTCCCACGGTTTTAACCTCGTACCCGCCCCGCCGCAGAATATCCACGGGGGCTAACGCCTCGCACTCCTCAAAGCCGTCGGCTAAAAATACATAAATCATATCGCTACTCCTTATAAAGTGAAAGCACGGAATTTAAAATATCCTCCGAAATTTCGTCTATTCCCCGGGGCTCGCCGTCCCTTGCGCAGGGAATAATCTCCCACCCCGAATAGTCCGCGGTAAAGAGAGCCGATTCGCGGCATTTGTTAAGATAATCCTTGTCGCTTTCGTGAATATCCTTTTTGCCGCCGCCCTCGCCGTACCGCTTGTCAAGCAGCTTTTGCGAGACCTCCACGGGCATATCAAGGAAAATCACCCTGTCAGGCTTAGGTATTCCTATTTTATTGTATTCAAAATCGTAAAGCCAGTCCAGAAAATCCTTCCAGTCACTTCTTTGGAGCTTTGAGGTCTGGTGAACGGCGTTGGAGGTGGTATACCGCCCCGAAATTACCGTGCCGCCGCTTTTATAATATTCGCCCCACCCCGTTTTGTAGGAGGCGTACCTATCCACGGTGTAAAAGGAGGAGGCGGCAAAGGGGTTTACGTCGTCGGGTTTTGCTCCGAACTCGCCCCTTAAATACATTTTAACAAGGGCGCTTGAATCGTTTTCATAATCGGGAAAGGAGACCGTTTTGCAGTCCTTTCCCGCCTTTTCAAGCCGCTCCCCCAAAAGCTTAAGCTGGGTGGACTTGCCACTCCCGTCAAGCCCCTCTATTACTATAAGCTTACCCATTTTTCTTAAGCTCCTTATAAAATTCGCGCACCTCGTCGGGCTTTCCGCAGGACATTTTGCCCTCACTGCAGCCGCCCCTTACGCAGGACGGACCCGCGTTTTTAAACAGGTTGGGGGCAACCTCGCTTACAAGGGCTAACATCTGGTTTGCAACGTCCTGTATCTCCCACTGGGCGCGGCGGCAGCACCGCACCTTAAAGAAATTCATAAGTGAGCGGGCGTTCATTGTAAGCACCATCTGGGTCTCGCAGGCGTTAGGCAGTACAAAGCGCGCGTCCTCGATTGCCTTTTTTTCCGCAAGGCGGGTGGCGGTCTTTTCGTCCTTGCCCTCAGCTAAAAAGGTTTTTATATGCTTTTCCTTTAATATGGCGGCAAGGCGGTCGTATTTTTCCTGATCCGCCGCCATTATCTCGTCGTATATCCTTTTAGCCTCCTCGTCACCGGCGATTTCGGGCGGGGTGACGTACTCGAAGCTGCCCTCCCTTACATACCGCTGGCTCTTTACCGAAAAGGACGCCATTCTGTGCCTTGTAATCTGGGCTAACAGCGAGCGGGATACACCCTCTATTCCAAAGGTAAAGCTTGCGTGCTCAATGGGGCTTTCGTGACCTATTTCCGAAAGCATTTCCACAAAGGACGCCGCCTTTTCGTCTGTCAAGCTGTCGTTTAAACCGTTTATGCTCGCACTGCTGTAGCACAGCTTTGCCGCCGCCGCAACCGTATGCTCGGGGTTCGGCGTGTGGGCTAAAAGAATAACGTTTGCCATCTTTTCGTCTCCGTTCTTAATATTATATCAATTATATCAAATTAAATATATATTATCAATCAATTTTTTCAGAATTTGCGTATTTCAAGGCTTTTATCGTCGCCGCCCTTTATAATGCTCCTTATTACTATATAATAGCTGTACTCGTCGCTTACCTTTACGCACACCCTGTCGCCCGCCTTTTTGCCCATAATCGCCTTCCCCATAGGCGATTCGCGGCTTATCAGCCTTTCAAGGGAGTTTTGCCTAAGGGAGGTTACTATCCTTACGCTTTCGGTCGCGTCGTCCTCCTCGACATAGTATTCCACCGTGTCGAACAGACCCACCTCGTCGGCTTTGCTTTCGGGGTGTATTATTTTGGCGGTCTTAATCATATTTCTAAGATACCTGATTCTGCTCTCGTTCCTGCCGCGCTCCCGCTTTGCGGCGTGGTACTCGGCGTTCTCGCTTAAATCCCCGAAGCTCCTTGTGAACTTGACCTCCTCTAAAATTTGAGGTCTTACCACGGTAATGCGGTATTCAAGCTCCTCCTTCATCTTATCTATATCAACCTGCGTTAATTCGTCGTACATTTTCTCATATCCTTTCCTGATAATTATAATCAACCGTGACGGAATTATCAAGTATACGCTTTAAATTTCCGTTTAGTTGTGTTAGAATAACAGAAAAGGGGAGTTTTTTATGTTTAACATTTTTCTTGTGGAGGACGATCCCGTGATTTCGGGCGCGATAAAGGGTCACCTTGAAGCCTGGGGCTATAGGGTTTATGCCGCCGAGGATTTTAAAAATATAACCGAGCAGCTTGCAAGGGTAAGCCCCCAGCTTGTCCTGCTGGATATTTCCCTGCCCTTTTTCAGCGGGTACTACTGGTGTAAGGAAATACGGAAGCTCTCAACCGTGCCGATAATCTTTATTTCCTCGGCTTCCGATAATATGAATATCGTAATGGCGGTCAATATGGGCGGGGACGATTTTTTGGCAAAGCCCTTTGATTTAAGCGTTCTGCTGGCAAAGGTTCAGGCGGTATTGCGCCGTACCTACGATTTCGCGGGGCAGTCGGAGCTTATCGCCCACAAGGGGGCGGTATTAAATAAGGACGACAACACCCTTGCGGCGGGCGGCAAGCAGATACCCCTTACCAAAAACGAATACAGGATACTTCTCTCCCTTATGGAGAAAAAGGGGCAAATCGTCTCCCGCGAGGCGCTTATGGAGCGGCTTTGGGAGACCGACAGCTTTGTGGACGAAAACACCCTTACGGTAAACGTTACAAGACTTCGCAAAAAGCTTGAGGGCGCGGGGCTTAAGGGCTTTATCACAACCAAAAAGGGTATAGGATATATGGTGGAATAAATGAAATACATAAAATCAAAGCTGCCAGAAATTATCGCTTTTACCGCCGCGGCGGCGGTGTTTTACGCCGTAATCGCCCTATATAGATTAAAGGCTGACGCCGTGCTTTACGCCGCTTTGCTGTCGCTTTTGATTCTTATTCCCTTTTTTGCGTACAAAGCCTTTTCAAATTATAAAAAGCGCAAAAGGCTTGACTGTCTTATTAAAAACGGCGGCGCGAATTTATCAGAAAAAGGGGCGCTCCCCGAAACGAACGACCAAACAGAGCTATGCTATCAGAATTTAATACGGCTTATATACTCCCAAAAACAGCGGGCGGAGTCGGATTTTATTGCAAAGCGCCGCGACACCGAGGACTACTACACCCTTTGGGCGCACCAGATTAAAACCCCTATAGCCGCAATGAGGCTGTTGCTTGCGGGCAGGGACGACGGCGATTTCCGCGAATGTGAGGCTGAGCTTTTTAAAATCGAGCAGTATGTCGAAATGGCGCTCGGCTTTTGTCGGCTTGAAAGTGAGAGCGGCGATTACCTTTTTAAAAGCTATGACATTGACCCTATTGTAAAGGGAGCGGTGAAAAAGTTTTCAAAGCAGTTTATTTTAAAAAAGCTGGCGCTTGACCTTAAGGAAACGGGCATTGTCGCCGTAACCGACGAAAAGTGGCTTTCCTTTGTGATAGAGCAGATAATCTCAAACGCGCTTAAATACACTAAAAAGGGCTGTATCTCGGTCTACGGCGAGGGGCAGACCCTATGTATCAGCGATACGGGCATAGGTATCGCAAGCGAGGATTTGCCGAGAATTTTTGAAAAGGGCTATACGGGCTGTAACGGCAGAACCGACAAAAAGGCGACAGGCTTAGGGCTTTACCTTTCAAAGCGCATAACCGATAAATTAGGTCACGGCTTAAGCGTTTCCTCCTCGCAAAACGGCACCACCGTTAAAATCGACCTTTCAAGGAAGAAAATAAGTATTAGCGATTTATGCTTTTCGCCATCTGACATTTAACCAAAATTGCAACCCAGTTTACGCTCATGCCGCGCGGCACCCCATTTCTGTGCGGACAGAAATGGGGGAAAGAGCCGTCGGACACCCTTTCGATTGGGTTTCCGAACCTTCCTGAACGACAAAAGGCGTTCCCCCTTTTGAATCCCCCCTTGTTCCCACATAGTCTTATAATAAAACCGTAGGTCGGGGCTTGCTCCCGCCGTTGTCTACAGTCTAATATCTAAAATCTAAAATCTACCTTTCAAAAATGTAAGCTTTATTCCTCTTATTGTAAGGCAAAGCTATGGATTGCGGGTTAAATAAGAGCTATAATTAAGTACAGTCAGGCGTGACGGGTTCAACTCTCGTCAGCCTAAACGATTGGAGGAATAACAATGCCTGTATTAGAGGTAAACAATCTTAAAAAGGTATACACCACCCGCTTAGGCGGCAGCCGCGTCGAGGCGCTTAAAAACGTCGGCTTTTCGGTCGAGGAGGGCGAGTACGTTGCGATTATGGGGGAATCGGGCTCGGGAAAAACCACCCTTTTAAATATTTTAGCCGCGCTGGACAGACCCACCTCGGGCGAGGTAAAGCTTTCGGGGCGGGATATAACCCGTATTAAGGACAGCGAAATCACAAAATTCCGCCGTGAAAACTTAGGCTTTGTGTTTCAGGATTTTAATCTGCTTGACACCTTTTCGGTTGAGGACAACATTTTTCTGCCCCTTGTGCTTTCGGGCAGACGGTTCCCCGAAATGCAAAGACTGCTTGTGCCGCTGGCAAGAAAGCTCCAGATTACCGATATTTTAAAGAAATACCCCTACGAAATTTCGGGCGGGCAAAAGCAGCGCGCGGCGGTGGCGAGGGCGGTTATTACAAATCCCCGCATAATTCTTGCCGACGAGCCTACGGGCGCCCTTGATTCAAAGGCTTCCGACCGTCTTTTGGAGCTTTTTTCCGCGCTTAATAACGAGGGTCAGACCATTTTGATGGTGACCCACTCCGCAAAGGCGGCAAGCCACGCAAAGCGGGTGCTTTTTATCAAGGACGGGACGGTTTTCCATCAGCTTTACAGGGCTAATATGACAAACGATCAGCTCTATTCAAAAATATCCGATACCCTTACGGTAATAATGGCGGGCGGTGAGGAAAATGCGTAGCTTATTCTTTCCCCGCCTTGCCTTTCAGAATATAATCAAAAACCGCCGTTTTTATTTCCCTTATTTTATAACCTGCCTGTTTTCGGTCCTGATGTTTTATAACCTTATGTTTATCACAAACAACAAGGGACTTTCCGAAATGCGGGGCGGCGAGGAGGTACAGGCGTATCTGGGGCTGGGCAAATGGGTTGTCGCAATTTTTGCCTGCATTTTTCTCTTTTACACCAACAGCTTTCTGGTGAAAAGCCGCAAAAAGGAGCTGGGGCTTTACAACATTCTCGGAATGTCAAAGTCCAACCTTGCGCATATGCTTCTCTGGGAGAGCCTTTATACCGCCCTCTTTACCCTTGCGGCGGGGCTGGGGCTGGGCATTATATTAAGCAAGCTTTTGCTTTTACTGCTCTGCTATATACTCGGCTTTGAAATACCCATAACCTTTGGAGTGTCGCCTGCTTCGGTTTTAACAACCCTCCTGCTTTTTTCAGCGATTTTCCTTGTAACCCTTTGCTACAACCTTTTCTGCATACGGCTTACAAGACCCGTTGAGCTGTTAAAGGGCGGCAATGTGGGCGAAAAGGAGCCAAAGGCAAATTTTGTCTCGGCGATACTCGGCTTTTTAAGCCTCGGCGCGGGGTATTCTATCGCCCTTTTGGTCGAGGACCCTGTCTCGGCGGCGGTCTGGTTCTTCGCGGCGGTTCTGCTTGTAATCTTCGGCACCTATCTGATCTTTATTTCGGGAAGTATCGCGGTGTTAAAGCTGCTCAGAAAAAACAAGCGCTATTACTACAAGCCTAAAAATTTCACGGCGGTCTCGGGTATGCTTTACCGTATGAAGCAGAACGCCGCGGGGCTTGCAAGCATCTGTATTCTCTCAACAATGGTGCTGGTGATGATTTCAAGCACCGTCTGCCTTAATTTCGGGGTGGAGGATATACTCAAAAAGCGGGTCCCCAACGATATTACCGTAATCTATGTTTCAGAGGACGGTCAGGACAGTGCGGACGCGGTCTTCAACGCGGCGGAGGGCGCGATTAATGACAGCGGGCTTGAAATAACAAACCGCCGCCGATTTGATTTGCTTGATTTTATAACGGTTCGCCGTGAAAATGATTTCAGCCTTTATACCCCGGGTGAGAACGTTTCGGCGCTTAAGGCGTGCGCGATTGCCGCCGTTCCGCAGGACAGCTACAACGGCTTTGCAAAAAAGACCGCCGATTTAAAGGACGGCGAGGCTCTGGGGATTTTCTCTGACGGCGAAAGCTTACCCGACAAAATAACCGTGGCGGGGGTTAGCCTTACCCTGTCTCCCGCCGAGAAAATGCCCGCCTCTGCCGAGCTTTCCACCTATTCAACCCCCGTGCTTTACCTTGTTGTAAACGACGGCGAATTTGAGCGCCTTAACCAAACGCAGATGGAGCACGGCGGCGAGAACGCAAGCCGTCTTAAATGCGAAACGGGCTTTGATATAAGGGGCACGGCGGAGGAAAAAATCGCCTGCTACAACCGCGTTGACGCCGCCCTGCGCGAAAGAACCGACGCGTATACAAGGGTGCAGTCCCGCGATTTATCCCGCGGTGAATTTAACGCATCCTACGGTGGGCTCTTCTTTATCGGAATATTTTTAGGTATCCTCTTTATCGGCTTTACCGCCCTTATAATCTACTACAAGCAGATTTCCGAAGGGTTTGAAGACCGCCGCCGCTATCAGATAATGCAAAAGGTCGGAATGTCGGAAAAGGAGGTAAAGCGGTCGATTAATTCTCAGGTTTTAAAGGTATTCTTTCTGCCGCTTGCCGCCGCGGCGGTCCATCTCGCCTTTGCCTATAAAATCATAAGGAATATACTTCTGCTCTTCGGTATGACAAACGGCGGGCTGTTTATCGCCTGCATTGCGGGTACGGTAGCCCTTTTCGCGGCGGTCTATTTCCTTATTTATTACCTTACCGCGAAGGTTTATTTTAAAATCGTAAATGCGTAGCGGCTTAAATTTCCCGCATTGCACTGCTTACAAAAAAGTTTCTATTGCGAATGTTGGGGCATTTCTGGCCCCGCAAGCCTCACGGGGGCTGTCG
>JBJEOD010000392.1:0-5329 GCA_051880535.1 Acutalibacteraceae bacterium
AGGCTTGGGAGGCAAAATCTCACAGAACCCCAACATTTAGAATAGAACCTTTTTTATAAGCTATATTCAAATTCAAAGCTTGCCGCGTCTGAGGTGAATTCGCACAGCGGCTTATTGTTGTGCGAAAAACGGTAGTAAGCCCTGCAGGACGCGCTTTCGTGAATTTTCCGTCTCATATCACCGTTTATAGGAGCAAAAAGTGTATGCGGATTTTTTTCTAAAAGCTTAGCGGTAAGCTCAAAGGCGCCTTGCCTTACCGTTACTGTATTATTGTCAATACTTTTAACCCTTGCTCCGAGATAGGTGGCTATTCGGTATTCCTTGCCGCTAATCAGGACTGCGCCGATGACACCTGTGAAGCTAAGACCCGAAATAGGAATGTCCGCTACCGACAGCATAAGGGAGCTTTCCTCAAAACAGCATTGAGTCCATATATACCGTTTAGGAAAGGAGCGACCGCTGTCTCCCTCAATATAGCCTACACCGCTGTCAAAATTAAACCGATCGCCGTTAATTGTTATTTTTCCATTGATTGTGTGACGCATACTGTAAACGCTGTGACGGCATTGCATAAACGGAACCATAGCAAACGGTCCCATAATATCGTAAGAAACAGGGGAAAGTCGGTCAAAATTGAGTAGTCCGCTAAGCTTAAGCCTATCGCTACGATAATTTAAAGCAATGCCCTTTTCGGAGAAGCAGCAGTCACCAAGCCTGATAAAAAGAGGTTTTTCTGTGTATTCAGGCGGCTCAAAGGGTATATTACTGACCTCGTTGTCGGTTATTATCTGAAGTGATGCGGTCTTTGCCCTTCCGTCGTGATGATATGCGGGAATAAAGGCGATCGTTTTGCCGTCCGCACAGCATTTGAAGTACCAGCCTTTAAAATATCCTTTACCGCGCATTTCCGTCTCCTAAAAGGGTTTTATTTACAGTATGCCCTGCGGCGGGTTGTATATACTTTTTCGGCGGGTATAAAAGAGTAAGTGCTAAAGCCTTTAATATTGTGCGGTTTTCTTTTTAAGCCTTACCAAATCCAGAATGTCAACCGACCCGTCCTCTTTTATGTCGTAACGGGCGGTATTACTTATTTCATCAGCGCCTATAAGCAGGCGTTTTAAGAGAACAAGGTCTGCTGAATTGCATAAGCTGTCGGTGTTTATGTCGCCGCGCAGATAGAGCGTTTTATCAAGGGTTATATTAGCCTCGTCGAGCGTGATATACGAAACCTCGGTAACATGGCCGTTTTTCAGGATATTTACTGTATAAGCGCCCTCTTCGATATTATTAAGGGTGTATTTCGCGCTGTTGCCTGTTATAACGGTTTGGTATGCGGGTTCGCTCTCGCTGGATTTAATAAGCTGAACGGTAATTTCGTCAGTTTTCTCACCAAAGCTTGTTACAGTACCGTTTACGGTAAAGCCTGTGGAGTAAACAGTCAGAATAAACTCGCGTCCAAGCGCGGTGAAGCTGCTTACTATATTGCCCTTAAGCCCTAATTTTTGTGCTAATGCCGCGAGGTTAGCGGTAAACGCCGTAATAAACTCCGAGGTGCTTCCCGTTACATATACCCGCGCGGTTCCGCCGCCATCAGACAGTAATTCCGCAACCGCCTGTGAATCGAATGCGGGCAGCTCGCCGCCGTTCACGCTGAAGTAATCCGCCGCTTTAGCGGTACATTCGGGCAGGGCAATGTCCGTTGCCGCAGGAGAGTGATCCTCCGCCGTCTGCAAATCGGTCTTATTGAAATAGGCGTAGGAAATCAGCTCGTCCTGATCGTCCCAGGTCAAATCTACGTTATAGTATTCGCCGTCTATACGGACAAGGTTCCAGGCGTGATTTTCGGAATTGCCCGTCTCAGAATTTATCGCCGTTCCGTTCACTATAAAGGATTGGAGTCCTGCAAGCTGTAACAGGTAATGATAGGCCTTTGCATACCCCTCGCAGACCGCCTTGCCGCCGACAAGCGCACCGTAAGCGTTATGGGCGTTTGCCGTTTCTTCATAGCTTACAGCCGCAGCAAGTCTGTCATGCAACAGCTTTTCGCGCTCATACTCGCTCATATCCGAGGTGATTCCCGCAAGCAAAGCTTCCGCCGCCGCGTTAAACGCCGCTTTTGCAGTCTCAAGCTCGTCGCCCGACATAATATATTCGGGCTTAACCGAGGTCACCGTGCCGTCTGCGGAGATAATCTCGCAGGCGTTTCCAAGCCAGAAATGCTCGGTACGGTCGCGCCGATAGGCGTCAAGCACCGTTTCAAGCTCCGGCTGTGTAATCGTGTCTGTGCCGTTATAGACGGAAATTTCCGCTGCCGAGGCTTCTACATCCTCGGAAATTTTATCGTAAGCATATAAAAGCGCGTCTGCATTGGAGAGCTTGGAAAGCGCGGCTCTGCCGTAGTATTCAATCACATTGCTTACAAGTACAAAGGGGGAACAGCTGTCTGCCGAAAAGTCGATTGTACCTGCTACGACATCGGCGGTAAAGGCTTTGCGCCCGAGGCCGTAGAACTCATTCCCGTTATCTGTAATATGGGCAAGATACATTCTTCCGTCAAGCATAGCCTGCACATTATCCGCGCCTATATTAAGCGTAACCGTAAAGCTTTCTCCGTTCGCGGGGGTGTATTCCTTATCGTTCCCGTCGGAAAGCGAAATATCGTATATCGTTTCTACCTTATGTTCTCCTAATGCCTTAAAAACAAATCCGACATACGGGTTATCGGTATCGCTTTCATAAGCTACGTTTAGTATTTTAGGCTTGATATTTTTTTCCGCACCGTTAAACCTGAAGCTTATCGGCTGTATATTTTTTAGCGTTAGCTCGGCTTTTTCGGCACAGGTGCATCTGTTATAGCCGCATGCTTCATCGGACAAAGAAAGGGTACATCCGCCGCATACGCTGCAGGCGTGTACACAGTAACGCTCAAGCATCGGTACGGGTTGATCGGTATGCCAACCGCATACCGCACAAACATAGCGTTTAACGCCGTTTTTCACATAGGTAGGCTCGACAACGATTTCTCCCTCGTCCATAGTGTGTTCGCCGTCTGCGCAGAGGGTTATTTCACCCGCCACCGTGATAACCGTGGGGTAGGTCTCCTCAACATAAAACCAGCTGCCGTAATCGTTTACCTCCGCCGAGGTCTCAAATGCCGTGTCGTCATCGTTCGTGCCCGTAAGGTGCCAGGCGGTGAACAGCTTGTAGGTTACCGTTGGGTCCTTTACGATAATTATTTCGCCTGTTCCGCCGATACGTACCGCCGAGACCGCCAGCCCCTCATATTCTGAGCGTATAAAGCAGTAACCGTTGTCGGCTGCGAGAATATCGTGATACTTTTCCTCGGTACCGTCGCTCCATTTGGCCACAAGCTCACTGTAATCATCGGGAACGGTATATACAAGGGTTGTTTCGGTGGAAAGCAGGATATACTCAGGCTCCTTACCCTTGCCCCAGTCTATCCTGTACCAGCCGAGGAAGGTTTCATATCCTTCATTACCCTCGGTAGTAAGCGTAAGCTCGGTTCCCGCGGTAAAATCGCCGTAATAAAAATCCTTGCCGAACATAAGAACAGAGCCGTTTTCTGCGTTTACGTTAACTCTGTAGGTTGTATCATAGTTTTGATATTCATAATAGTATGCCGTGTATTCCGTATCCTCTGTAATGGATATACCCGAAAGACTGCCCGAATATAGCTTATTATCGTTTTGGTCTTTAAAGTAATCAAAGCCGTAGCCTTCGGGAATAGTGTCATAATCGTATTCGAGGGTTATTGATTTGGTTACCGGGACATCTCCCTCGCTGAGCTTTTCACTGCCTTGATAGCAGAAGGTTCCGCCCGTCACCTTAACGTGATAGGTTTTTTCCTTATAAATACCGCGGAAGCGCAGTACGTCACCTATACGGTAATCCGAGCGTGAGATTATATTTCCGCCGCTGTCCTTAGTGACATTAATATAGTTCAGGTCTACTGTTTCCGCGAAGGAATAAAATGCATATTCGCCTGTTTCGGGATTGTAAAGCTCCCAATGGTCGAGGTAGCATTTATCCGATTCAATGGGCTGAAGCCTGAACTTATAGTCGGTAAAGGAGTCATCATAATCGTAAAGCTCGCCCTGCCCTACGCAGACAATGCTGAATCTGTAACGGTCGTCCGCCGCAGATGAGCCTAACCATTCATAGCGGGTGTTCCAAGAGGGGACGGGAGCGATTTCGTCGGGTTCGCCGTGGTGTACCACCTCTACGCGGTAGCCTGCAACGCTTTGCGGCTTTTCCTTAGAAAAGGTAAGATTTTTTACAGAGCCGATTTCTTCCGCTTTTAGGTGTGTGCTGCTCCACTCGGCAAGCTCTTCACTTGTCATATCGGAGGTGTCCGCATTATAAACGATTTCCTTCATGGATACGTCTTTAACTACCCCCGATGAATAATCACGGGAGTAAATGCAGACATTTGAGTCCTTAATTACATAATAAGTTTTCTCACTGCTGTTATTGTAATAATAAACCCAGCAATCAAAGCCGTTATAGGTTGTCTCGGTGCGGGTGTAGCTGTCCTGCCACCAGTCCTCCGAGTCAGCGTTTTGCTCGTTATAGATCTCCTCCCACTGGCGCATAACGTAGAAAAGCTGCATACTGCCGCCGTCAGGGGTTGTAACCGAATGAATTTCCGCAGACATATCAGCCATCAGGCTGAAATAAGAATCTTTGTCCGCAACATAATGGAAATACGATACTGTTCTCAATCACACAGGGTTATATGAATACCTACACGGCAAAATGCTGATGCACTTGAGATTTACCTTTGAATCATTGAACACATTAAATAGTCCCGGAGAATATATGCGGTACTATCGCCGACTGAGGGGGCTTACCACAAGGCAACTTGCAGAGAAGCTAAACATTGTACCGGCAACAGTTCTCGGCTATGAACAGGGGCATTTCCCGATACCTTATGAAATTTCCATGGCTGCGGCTGAAATGCTGCAAATATCCAAAGAACTGCTGTTTGATGATTTCTGCGTTTTCTTAGGTGCGCCATATACGGAAGTACTACATACGGTCAGAAAGCATCATGGACTTAACCAAGTTGATTTTGCTGAAAATGCCGGTATTTCTCCGAGTATATATGCGAAATGGGAATCGGGCAGCCGCAGACCATCAAGAAAAATGTATCAGCAACTAAAAGCGATTTATCCCGAAATATAGCATTGAGCGTACTCACATAAAACGGTGGGTACGCTCATTTTTTATCCGTACATTCGATTTTTGCGGTTGCTTACAGTACAATAATTGCAGAAAACGAAAGGAGAACCGGTGATGAAGCAAAAAT
>JBJEOD010000393.1:0-5322 GCA_051880535.1 Acutalibacteraceae bacterium
AAAGGAAACCTCGGAGCGGATAAAAAAAGCGGCGGCGGACATTATTAAGCTTATAAGCAATCTTCGCGCCCGCACCGAAAAAAAGCTGGCTATCCGCTTAAACGACCTTAAAAAATGCGAAAACCGCGAGACCCTCAGAATTTACGGCGAGCTGTTAAAGGCTAATTTGTACCGAATAGAAAACGGCGCCTCCTTTGCGGAGGTGGAGAATTATTACGACGAGATGAAGCCGATAAGGATTCCTCTAAATCCCGCCCTTTCCCCCCAAAGCAACGCCGCGAAGTATTTTAAGGACTACAAAAAGACCTACACCGCCGAGCAGACCCTTACCGCCCTTACGGTTAAGGACAAGGAGGAGCTTATTTACTTTGATTCTGTGCTTGACAGCATTGCAAGAAGCGAATCGTTATCGGAGATCGCCGAGATACGCGAGGAATTAAGCCTTGCGGGATATATCAAGCGAACCGACAGCCGCAAAAAAAAGACCGCCGCCGCGCCGCAGTTTAAGGAATATGTATCCGACGAGGGGTATAAAATACTTGTAGGCAGGAACAACCGCCAGAACGATTATTTAACCACAGTACTTGCCGCTAAGAATGATTTGTGGTTTCACGTTAAGAATATCCCCGGCTCGCACGTAATCGTATTGTGTAAGGGCGCTCCCGTTTCGGACGAAACTGTCTTAAAGGCCGCCGCCCTTGCCGCCGCAAATTCAAAGGCGGCGGGCTCCTCACAGGTTCCCGTTGACTACACGCCCGTAAAATATGTCAAAAAACCGAACGGCGCAAAGCCCGGAATGGTGATATATACTACCAATAAAACCGTTTACGTCACTCCCGCCATAACCTAATAATATTAAAGAAAGGATAACGCGTATGAAAATCGGAGTATCAACCTCCTGCTTTTATCCGCTTGAAACCGAGGTATCGCTCGAAAACCTCGGAAAAGCGGGTGTTCGGCACACCGAAATATTTTTTAACGCAATGTGCGAATTAAAGCAAAGCTTTATCGATATGCTCCTTGATATTAAGCGCGAATACGGTATGACCGTCGCCTCGGTTCACCCTACTATGTCGCTTGCGGAGTCCTTTATGATTTTTTCAAACTATGAGCGCAGATATGTTGAAGCCGAGGAGCAGTACCGCCGCTACTCCGAGGTCGCGGCGCAGTTGGGCGCAAGGTACATTATAATGCACGGCGGCAAGCCCAACGGCATATTGTCCGACGAGGAATACTGCGAGCGGTATATGCGGCTAAATGAAATCACGCGGCAAAACGGGATTGATATTTTGCAGGAAAACGTGGTCCGCTTTCGTGCGGGAGAAATTGAGTTTCTGCGTTCAATGAAGGAAATTTTAGGTCAAGACGCCGCCTTCTGTATCGACCTTAAGCAATCTCTCCGCTGCGGCTACGACCCATATGAGCTTATCGAAGAATTTTCCGACAATATAAAGCACTACCATATAAGCGACCACAGCATTGCATCGGATTGCCTGCTTCCCGGGGACGGCGGCTTTGATTTCGGCAAATTCTTTGCTGTAATCGGCGAAAAGGGCTTTGACGGCTCCTGCATAATAGAGGTATACAAGGATTGCTATAACTCGTATGACGATATTTACCGCTCCTATCAAAAGGTAAAAAAATACTCTTGCGAAAACCGTCATAACGGGCTATAATATTTATGTTTTCTTTTTTCAACAGGCGGTCGCTGTAATTATAATTACAGCGGTCCGTTTTATTTGCTTTACGGGAGGGTTTCATATTTTACTCGATATTCATTCCCATATTTTACCAAATGTTGACGACGGTGCTCAAAGCCTTGAGGAATCGCTTAAAATACTTAAACAGATGGCGGCGGACGGAATTACCGATGTAATCGCCACCCCGCACTTTTACGCAAATTCTGACAGTCTTGAAGAATTTAAGTCGCGCACCAAAAGCGCTTACAATGCCCTTACGGCGGCGGCCGAGGGGAAGGCTCTCCCCCGAATAATGTTAGGCAGCGAGGTACTTTATTACCGCGGTATAGGCTCAACCCAATCTGTAAGGGAATTTTGTATTAACGGCTCGCCGTATCTTTTGCTTGAGCTTGCCGACAGATGTATAAGCACCTCTCTTTTCGACGATATATTGGCTCTTCGTGATATGCTTGGGATCAAGCCTATTATTGCACATCTTGAAAGATATTATAAGGCGCCGTCATTTAAAAAGCTTTTAAAATTTATTGAAAGCGAGAAAATCCTCGCACAGGTAAACGCATCCTCGTTTTTTATTAAGGGCTTGGGCAGAACCGCCGAAAAGCTTATTACAGGCGGTTATGTTAATTTCCTCGCAACCGACGCCCACTCCCCTGACAAAAGACCGCCTCTAATGCGGCAGGCACTTACCCGCATTGCGGACGAATTAGGTACAAAATATGCAAGCGGCTTTATACGAAACTCTCAGATTTTGCTGCAACAGATAAAGGAGCCTTTAAATGATAAGCAACACCCTACATATTAACGAAAAAAACGGCGTTACCTATATAACCTTTCCAAAGCTCCTAAAATGCGGAGCTGTGCGACATCTTTTTTCTACACGCTTAGGCGGTGTAAGCGAGGGGCAGTATTCTTCAATGAATTTAAGCCTTTCGGGCGGCGATAAAAGAGAAAATGTGCTTGAAAATTACAAAAGACTTTGCGGTTGTGCGGGAATTGACATAAATCACCTTGTTTTAAGCCGTCAGACCCACACAAGCAATGTAAAAGAGGTCACGGAAAAGGACCGAGGCACGGGAATTTTTAAGGACTCCTTTACAGACGTGGACGGACTTATAACCAACCGCAAGGGCGTTGCGCTTGTCACCCAGTACGCCGACTGCACTCCCCTTTTATTTTGCGACCCCGTAAAAAAGGTAATCGCAACCTCCCACGCGGGCTGGCGCGGCACGGTCAAGGAGATAGGCAGAGTTACGGTCGAAAAAATGGTAAACGAATACGGCTGTGACCCTAAAAATATAATCGCCGCCATAGGCCCTGCAATCGGTGTTTGCTGTTACGAGGTTGACGACCCCGTTATAAACGAATTTAAGAAAATATCTTATTTAAACCTTGACAGCATAGTATTTCCAAAGGAAAACGTAAGATATATGTTAGACCTTAAGGAAGCTAACAGGCAGATTCTTGTAAAGGCGGGTATAAGCCCTGAAAATATCGACATCGCCGACCTTTGCACCTGCTGTAATCATACAGAGCTGCACTCCCACCGCGCAACCGGCGGAAAAAGAGGAAATTTAGCCGCGATAATAGAATTGATATAATTTAACGTAAATTTAAAGCATTTTTATCATTTTGAGATAAAAATGCTTTATTTTTAAAAAAGCACTTTACAACTTTATCGAAATAAAGTATAATGTAATCAATAAATTCCGAAGGGGTAGAAAAAAATGAAAAAATTATTGGCATTATTAATGACTGCGTGTATCCTTTTTGCACTTGCGGGCTGTGGGAACAAAACTCCGATCGTTGTTGCAGAGAAAGGCTCTGCAGGTGAAAAAGTAGCCCAAACAGAGGCGGACTTTAAGGAGTACGAATACACTGCGGTTGACACTCAGGGTAAAGCTATAATGGAAGTAAATGCGGGCACTGCTGACGCTGCTGTTATTGACTATGTTATGTCTATCGGCTCTATCGGTGAAGGCACTGACTATGAAAAATTAGTTATTGAGGGCGACGGTTATTCCAAAGAGGAATACGGTATTGCTTTCAGAAAAGGCTCTGATATGACTGCTAAGGTTAATGAGATTATCCGCGAGTTAAAGGCAAGCGGCGAGCTTACCAACATTGCTAAGACCTATAAGCTTGACGATATTCTTTTAGGCGACAAGGAAAGTGACGCTTTCAAAGAAGCAGAACAGGATTCTGATTATAAGTACATAATGGATAAAGGCGAGCTTGTTATCGGTATTACCTATTTCGCTCCCATGAATTATTTAGATGATAACGGCAAATTAACAGGTTTTGAAACCGAATTTGCTGAGGCGGTCTGTGCTAAATTAGGCATTAAAGCAAAATTCCAGGAGATTAGCTGGAACGCTAAGGAAACCGAGCTTGCCGCTAAGAACATTGACTGCATTTGGAACGGTATGACTATCGACGAAGAAAGACTTCAAAACATGAGCATAACCATTCCTTATATGCAGAACAAACAGGTTAAGGTTGTTAAAGAAAAATAATTATTAAGAGGAAAATATAATGTCTTTTCAGCAGGTTAGTATGAGCCTTGCTGTGGGATTTTTAGAAAACTGCAGGCTGTTTTTCGAAACCCTGCTTTTTTCTATCCCACTGGGGCTTTTGATATGCTTTGGATCAATGTCCAAATTTAAGCCTTTAAGCTACTTGATTAAAACCTTTGTTTGGATTATCAGGGGTACTCCCCTAATGCTACAACTGTTTATAGTGTTTTATGTGCCCGGACTTATTTTTGGTATTCCTATGAGAAACAGAATGTTAGCGGCACTAATTGCCTTTGTTATTAATTATGCCTGTTATTTCTCGGAAATTTTCCGCGGCGGAATTGAAAGTATTCCAAAAGGCCAATACGAGGCGGGTCAGGTTTTAGGACTTACCAAAGTTCAGATTTTCTTTAAAATTGTGCTTCTGCAGGTTGTTAAAAGAATAGTACCTCCTATGTCCAACGAGATTATCACCCTCGTTAAGGACACTTCTTTAGCAAGGGTTATCGCCGTTGGAGAAATTCTTATGTCGGCAGAGCGTTTTGCAGGAAAAGGTCTTATTTGGCCTTTATTCTACACGGGTCTGTATTTTCTCCTGTTTAACGGACTGCTCACTCTTCTCTTCGGCTATATTGAAAAAAAGCTTAACTATTTTAAATCTTAGGAGGTGCCAAAGCAATGTCAGTTTTAGAAATTAACAACATAAAGAAAAGCTTTGGCAAAACCGAGGTTTTAAAGGGTCTTTCTTTTTCTCTTAACAGAGGTGAGGTACTTTCCATTATCGGCTCCTCTGGCAGCGGTAAAACCACTCTGCTCCGCTGTCTTAACTTTCTTGAATTTGCAGACAGCGGAACGATAGCGATAAACGGTGAAACAGTTTTTGACGGCGGTAATGTAAAAAAGCTTACCGACAGCGAGATAAGGAAAAACCGCCTGCATTTCGGGCTTGTTTTCCAGTCCTTTAATCTTTTTCCGCAGTATAACGTGCTTAAAAACGTTATGCTCGCCCCTACCCTCTTAAAGCGCGGAACGCCCGAGGAAATCGAAAACAAAGCGCGGGCGCTTATCGACCGTGTAGGACTTACCGAAAAGCTTGAAAACTACCCCTG
>JBJEOD010000394.1:0-5302 GCA_051880535.1 Acutalibacteraceae bacterium
ATATTATACCTCTGCTTTTTTTCCTTACCCGCCTGCTTTTTCTGTTCCAGAGCTTTTTTAAAGGCGCCTTCCCTTGTAATCATAATCAATCTAATCCTTTGTGTTTAACATTTTTTCAAAGAGGTCGATGTCATAGGCGGCAAAGCCCTCGCTTTGATCGGCTCTCTTTTCCTCTTTTATATCGGCAGGGGTTTTAAAGCCCTTTTCGTGCCAGCTTTCGATAATTTTCGCGGTATAGGCAAAGGAAAACTTAGATTTTGCGTTAACGCAGACCTCGTATGCGGCGTTAAGCATTTCCCTTGATATTTTCCAGTCGTTTATCCAAAGCAGAGACAGCTCGGTCTCCTTTTTGCTCGGCTTTCGGCGCTCCAGCCCAAAAGCGGTGCTGACTATCCTCCACGCCTGCTCGCAGACCGCCATATTGTTAAGCTCCGCGTCCGCCGCAGAAACATTGTCTATTCCCTTGTTTATCCAGTCTATCGCCGTTGATTCAATGAATCGGATATTAGCTTTATTATGCGCCGCCGCATACTGCACAATCATCAGTATCAGCGAAACGTCCAATCCCTCGTCGTCGTAAAGCCATACAAGGGTGCTTGTCTCGTTGCTCTTTAAATTTCTGCCCAATCGCATTTGGGTTTCCCTTAACAGGTAGCTTATTTTTTCGTCCTCCGCACCGCGCCTTGCAACGTCGTTTCGGCTCGGCTTTTCGGCTCGGCTTGCCGCCTTCGGCTTAATTTCGCTCTTTTCGCAGGTAACGCCGTCGGAATTTAAAATCCCCGCGTCCGCCCAGTAAAGCAGCGCCTCTTTTACGTCGTAGGCTGAAATTCCGACCGCGTCTGCAATAGCGTCAGGCTCAATCGGCGCGGTCATATTCCGCATTATGTAAAGCAAAACCTTTATATGCTCGCCGCTTGCCAGCTTTAAATGATTATCCGCAACGGCGGCGGGAACGGTAAAAACGGCGGAAAACGCCGTCGGATTAATACAGTATTCCATTAATTTTGACCTCTTTTTAGAACTGAATTAATTATATCAATTCCTTTGCCCTTTGTAAATAGAAATAATAGTTAATTCGCGCTTATACGCCTTCAACCAACTGCTCCGCAAGCAGACAAATATCCCTTGCGGAGTTGGGATTTATATATTTTTTCTGCTTTTCGGTCATTTCTTCTGCCGCAGAGCTTGCAGACAGCCCGTCCGCCGCCGCGGAAAGACTTTTCCCGAGCCTTTTTACGGGAATACTCATACCGTGTTCACCGAAATAGCGCATATTCGCGGTTTCACAGCCGGGTATAGACATAATATGCACCATAGGCACGCCCATTGCCGCCCCCTCGGTTGAGGACAGTCCGCCCGGCTTTGTTATATAAATATCCGAAACGCGCATATACTCAGCCATTTTATCGGTATAGCGCACGGGAATTATCTTATTCCGATAACGCTTTGAAAGCTGTTTATACAGCCATTCGTTGCTCCCGCATATCACAATAATACGGGTGTTTTCGTCGGCTTTGAATTTATCGTATAATACTTTTATGGCGAAAACCAGCCTTCCCGCGCCCATACTGCCGCCCGAGACCAAAATATACCGTTTATCGCTGTCAAGTCCGAGCAGCCCAGCCGCCTGTTCCCTTGAAGAGGTCTCCGTAAAGCGGCGGCTTACGGGAATACCCAAGGGCTTTAGCCTTTCCCTTACTATTCCGCGCATTTCAAACTCGCTGTTTAAGTCTTCCTGCGGGGTTATATAAATATCGCAGTTGGTCTCCTCTGTAAAGGGTACACAGGTGTAATCGGTCGAAACAAAGACCGTTTTAGGCACCGACATACCGCGGCTCTTCATATTAGTAATAATCTCGGCAGGGAAAACGTGGGGCATTATTACTATGTCGGGCTTTTCGACTTTAAAAAACACATCAAGCCGCTTTGCCATACCGCCGTTTGCAAAATAGACGGGCGAGCGAAAGGGCAGTCTTCTGTAAGCGTTGCCCAAGGCGTATACCGCGCCGAAAACACGCGGCGCCTTCTGCACCGTCTTTATATATACCTGATTGATTATTCGCTTGGTTCTTTCGCTTTTAAGGCTGTAAGGATTAAGCATAAGGGCGGTGTGACCTCTGCGTTCAAGCTCTTCCTTTATTGCAAGACCCGCCGCGTTATGTCCTCCGCCCGTCCCGCAGGACAGTATAATCGCTTTCATTTGTTCCCTCCGACAATAGGCTATATTAAGTATACATATTATATGCCTAAATGTCAAACGCAAAAAAGCCGTCTCTGCAAAAACAGAAACGGCTTTTTCATTAATATAGTTCGGATTAATACGCAATACCCTGCGCGAGCATAGCGTCGGCAACCTTTTCAAAGCCGGCGATATTAGCGCCCGCAAGCAGATTGCCCTCCATACCGTACTTCTTAGCGGCATTGTAGGAATTGTGGAAGATATTAACCATAATGTCCTTAAGCTTAGCGTCAACCTCTTCAAAGGTCCAGCTGTATCTCATTGAGTTCTGGCTCATTTCAAGCGCAGAGGTAGCAACGCCGCCCGCGTTCGCCGCCTTTGCAGGTCCGAAAAGCACGCCCGCGCTCTGGAAGGTCTCGATAGCTTCGGGGGTAGAAGGCATATTAGCACCCTCCGCAACCGCGATTACGCCGTTCTTAACCAGCGCCTCGGCGGAATTTTTATCAATCTCGTTCTGTGTGGCGCAGGGCAGAGCAATGTCGCACTTAATGCTCCAGATGCCGCTGCAGCCCTCGTGGTACTCGGCACCCTGAACGCGCTCGACATACTCCTTGATTCTTCCGCGCTCAACCTCTTTAATCTGCTTTACAACGTCAAGGTTTACGCCGTTCGGATCGTAAATGTAGCCGTTGGAGTCGGAAAGCGCCACAACCTTACCGCCAAGCTCGGTAGCCTTTTGCGTCGCGTAAATAGCAACGTTGCCCGAGCCCGAAATTACAACGGTTTTGCCCTTAAAGGAATCGTTCTTCATACATTTAAGCATTTCCTCGGTGTAGTAGCAAACGCCGTAGCCCGTAGCCTCTGTACGTGCAAGGGAGCCGCCGTAGGTAAGACCCTTACCTGTGAGAACGCCTGTAAATTCGTTGCGAAGTCTCTTGTACTGACCGTACATAAAGCCGATTTCGCGTGCGCCTGTTCCGATGTCTCCCGCAGGAACGTCGGTATCAGCGCCGATATGCTTAGAAAGCTCGGTCATAAAGCTCTGGCAGAAGCGCATAACCTCCGCGTCCGACTTGCCCTTCGGGTCAAAGTCAGAGCCGCCCTTGCCGCCGCCTATCGGAAGACCGGTAAGGCTGTTCTTGAAGATCTGCTCGAAGCCCAAGAACTTGATAACCGACGCGTTAACAGAGGGGTGGAGACGTAAACCGCCCTTGTACGGTCCGATGGCAGAGTTGAACTGAACTCTGTAGCCGCGGTTAACCTGAACCTTGCCGTTGTCGTCAACCCAGGAAACGCGGAAGAATATCTGCCTTTCGGGCTCGACAATTCTCTCTAAAATGCCGTTAGCTTCAAGCTTGGGGTTAGCCTCTACAACCGGCTCTAAGGATTCGAGAACCTCTTTTACCGCCTGTAAAAATTCCTTTTCGTTCGGGTTACGCGCCTCAACGCCCGCGTAAACCCTTTTTAAGTATTCGGATTTGAACATTTTAAAAACCTCCGTATTATTTTTTCTGTTTTTTAGAATACTACTATTTTTTCTTGCAGTCAATAAAAAATTAAGCTTTTTGGGAGAAAATTTAATATTTTAAAGCGATAAAGCGTTTTTTCTTTAAAATATTTTTCTTGCAATCACATAGAAATATGTTATAATAGATATTAATTTAATAAATCTATATGACGCTTACAGGAAAAACATATTCGTTGCCGAAGGAGTAACACTCTCAGGCGCCCGTTTTCGGGCAGAGACTGTAAGCCGATAGTACTTTGGAGAAGCCCGCCTTTGTGCGCGGGTGCCGAAGGGGCAAGGCGGGTTTCCGCTAATCTCTCAGGCAAAAGGACAAAGCTGACAAACCGTTTTAAGCGGGATTATTACGCTTCTTTTGCCGAGCCTTATTTTAGGCTCGGCTTTAATATTTTTTAAGGAGTTTTTAATTATGGAGGCTGTTTTTTCAAAAATTGAAGAGCTGAACGGTGCCGTTAACGGTTTCGTTTGGGGCTGGGTAGGGCTTATTCTTCTGCTTGGTACAGGTCTGATTGCCACACTTTCTACAAAGGTGTTTCAGATATCCCATTTGAAGCATTGGTGGAGCAATACCATAGGAAGTCTTTTCAAAAAGGAAGTAATAGGTCACACCAAAGAAAAAGGCGCTATTTCACCCTTCCAGGCGTTGTGTACCGCTCTTGCTGCCACTGTTGGTACCGGTAATATAGCCGGAGTTGCCGCCGCAATTTGTGTAGGCGGTGCAGGTGCAGTTTTCTGGATGTGGGTAGCCGCATTTTTGGGTATGATGACAAACTATTCCGAAAATGTTTTGGGCATATTCTTCCGCCGCAAAAATTCAAACGGCGAATGGTCGGGAGGCGCTATGTATTATTTGCAGGACGGCCTCGGTAAGAAAAAGCACTGCAAATACATAGGTAAGGTTTTGGCAGTTCTTTTCTGTATCTTTACAATGCTCGCATCCTTTGGTATCGGCAGTATGGGACAGGTAAACAAGATTGTTGCCAATGTTGCCGTGGCTTTCGATGTATCCGCACTTTCTTCTATAGAAGTTTTTTCGGGAGTTTCGCTTTATAATATTATTTTAGGCGCAATAATTATGGTTTTAGTCGCCCTTATAACACTCGGCGGACTTAAGAGAATTGCCGGTGTTGCAGAAAAAATCGTACCCTTTATGGTTGTGCTTTTTGTGGCGGGCAGCCTTGTGGTTATCGGCGTAAATTACGCACATATTCTCCCGGCGTTTAAAGCGATATTTGTTAACGCATTTAAGCCCGAAGCCTTTGTCGGCGGAACAATCGGCAGCGCTATTATGCTTGCGGCTCAGCAAGGCTTTAAGCGCGGAGTATTCTCTAACGAGGCAGGTCTTGGTTCCTCGGTTATGGTTCACTCCAACTCAAATGTAAAGGAACCTGTTAAGCAGGGTATGTGGGGCATATTCGAAGTATTTGCCGATACTATGATAGTTTGCACAATGACCGCTCTTGTTGTTTTAACATCGGGCGTATTCAATGTAAAAACAGGCGCCGTTGCAGACGGACTTAATGACGCAACTCTGGTCGGCGGTGCATTTAATACAGTTTTCGGCTTGGGAAACATCGGTCAAAAGTTTATTGCGATTG
>JBJEOD010000395.1:0-5287 GCA_051880535.1 Acutalibacteraceae bacterium
GTCTGCGACGGCATCTCCAAAGGATGGGCTTGCTTTATACTCTCTGTACGCGCGGTTGATTCTGTTCTGCTCCTCCGCGTTATAAAGCTCCGGGTCAACATTGCCGACCTTAAAGCAAAGGGTCATCGGCTGACAAAGACCGTCCTCTTCCCTTCCTACCTCAAATGGAACGCCCGCCAGTGCCGACAAATCCGCGTCGCCCGTTGCGTCAATAAACATATCCGCATAAAGGGTCATTTCACCCGACTTCGTCTGAGCCTTTACCGCAGTAACGCGGTCGCCCTCCTTTTTACAAGCCGTAACAAACGCACCGAAAAGAATCGTAATACCTTCCTTTAAAGCCTTGCGGTTTAAAATAAGCTTCAAATACTCCGCGTCAAAGTCACAGCGGTTTTCTCCCACAGCTCCCGCGTCTTCAAGCGCGTCGGTAAGCTCCTTAAAAAAGCCTGCGCTTAAATCGACCTTTTTTCCGTTAACCGAGGTTATGTAGGGCATAAAAGGGAAAACCAGATTATTTGCGGCGGCTCCGCCGAGACAATTCTCCTTTTCAAGCAGAAGCACCCGTATTCCCCGTCTTGCCGCGGCAACCGCCGCCGCGACACCTGTAAGCCCTCCGCCTGCAACAATCAATCCGAAATTATCCATAACAGCAAATCCCTTTATATTTTCTGCTTTATTATTTCAACTCTAAGGTTTCTCCCGACCTTACCGAATAAATCTCACCGTCCGAGTAAAACCATACCTCATAAAGCGTAGGGTTGAAAACACGTGTGTTGTCAACATTAAACCTTAAGGAACGGTATGCCGCCGCATAGTCGTATATTTCAATATTAGTGGCATACCATATATCCTCCCGCCCCGAGGCTTTCCTGCAAAACTCCTCAATAAGCTCCCAGTTTTTATTGTTTTCAAATTCAAAGCTGTGACCCCATAAATAGAAAAGCTTAGGCTCGCCCTTCGGGAGAGTGTCCGTATTACCGTCCTTGAGAAAAAGGTCAAGATATTCAAAAAGCTTAGGATTTGTGTGATGCGCCGAAGGCATCCAGCGAAGCCAGTCCGCGGGCATTTCAAAGCGGCAGTTGTCACCGCCTAAGGTTCTTGAATAGGCAATGCCGAGCATTTTTATGTAGGCTTCAATATCCTCGAGCGAAGCTCCGCCGATAAGTCTTGTAATGCCCGAATCGGGATATGCCATTCCCCGTATAATTCCGCCGAAAGCCCTTTCAAGAGTTTTACGGCACTCTAAAATATCGTTAATACCCTCAACCGCCGTAACACAGCCCGGAGCTATATGCCTTTGACCGTGAATCGCAATTTCATTACCGTAGGGCAAAATGCTTTGCTTAACCTCATCGGCAGTCATATGCCAGCCGTCTTTTCCGTTTATAAAGGGAGCGCCCGTAATATTAAAGGTCGCCTTTATTCCAAAGCGGGCCAATATCTCCGCCAATTTTATATCGTACACAGAACCGTCGTCGTAGCTTAAGGTAAGAGCCCTTGCTTTTCCGTTCGGAAAGCGCATATAACGGTATTTCATAAAAGCGTCACACCCCTTGTTTGTTAATATTATAAAATATTATCATCATTTGGGCTAATGTTTTAGACACTTTTTTCTTGTCTTTTTGATACATTTGTGTTATACTATCTTATAAATCCATATATTTTTATTATCAAATAAATTTTAACGCTTTTTTACGCGGCAGATTGGAGACTGTTATGACCTTAAAGGAGCTTTTAGACGCCCTGACCGTCGGGCGCAAAATACATATCTGTATCGAGGATGTTTCGGGCGTAATGTCGGAGGGCGAGCTCAACATTCCTTATCATAACCGAATACACGACACCGTCTTCTGCAACCACGCAAAGGGGTCAGGCGCACTGAACTCATATTGCTTTTCGGGCAAATGGAGGGTAAGCAGCTTAGCTGCACGGGTAAAGCGTCCCTTCTGCGGGGAATGTCCCTTCGGTATTTCCGAGATGGTCTATCCCGTAGTCAGGCAAAATAAAACGCTCTGCATTATTCATATAGGCAATATCTGCCGTGACGAGCATAAAACCGAAATAGCCATTCGCAAAATCTACGAAAAGGCAGGCTATTCTCCCGAAAAGCATATAAAGCTTATTTCCTCCTGTGAAAGTGGCGAGGCAAAGCAGTACCTGAGCGTTGCAAAGCTGATTGCCGATTATATACTCGAAAAAGCGCCCGAGAAGCTCGGTGGCGACACCCATTGGGCAATAAAGCGTACTATTGAATTTGTGAACGAGTACTATATGCAGGATATTCATCTCAGTCAAATCGCGGACGCGTGCCATATCAACGAAAAATATTTAGGCAGAATTTTCAAGCAGAAAACAGGCTTATCCTTTCGCCAATATCTGACAGAACAGCGCTTCAAGCAGGTTGAAAAAAGGCTAAAATCAGGCGAGGAAAGCATTACCGAGATAGCCCTTTCCTGCGGATTTGAGGAAATCACCTATTTTAACCATCTTTTTAAGCGAACCTACGGTATATCACCGTCGGAATACCGCGAACAAAACAAAGCTTCAAATAAAGCTTAGGAAAATGGCGTGCAATCTCCTTCTGCATAAAAAAAGAGGATTTTAATCCCGAAAATCCAGATGATCAAAAGCTGTATTTTTCCTACGGATTATTACATTTTTGAAAGAGAACAACAGATTTCACACAAACCTTAAATCCGTCGGTTGACAAATGAAATAAAATAATGTAATATAGTTATAATTAAATATTATAGGAGATGGTTTTGTGGACGACAGTCCTGCGGGGAGTATTATATTCTTTGCACTTCTGATTTTTGCCAGCGCATATTTTTCGGGGACGGAGATTTCTCTCGCCTCGGTAAACCGTATTCATATGATGAGCCGCGCCTCAAAGGGAAACAAGGGAGCCGAGCGGGTACTTCGTATTCTCGATAACTTCGACGAGGCGCTGTCGGTACTGCTTATCGGCAACAATATTGTGAATATCGGGTGCGCTACCCTGTCCGCCGTAATCGCCGCACAAATTTGGGGCGTCGCCGCGGTCTCTCTATCGACAGTATTTACAACCGTCATTCTCTTTATGTTCGGCGAAATGCTGCCTAAGTGCTTTGCACGCTCCTGCAACGAGCGTTTCGCAGAGGTCGCGTCCGCTCCCCTGCTCTTCTTAATGAAGCTTTTAAAGCCGCTGTCAGTGCTTTTTACCGCGCTTTCCTCGGCAGTCTCAAGGCCCTTTAAGAAGCACGCCGAGGAGCAGGTAACAATGACCGAAGACGAGCTTAATGACATTGTTGAGAACATTTCCGAGGAGGACGGCTTCGACGAGGACACCGGACGTCTTGTTAAATCAGCGATGAAATTTTCAAGCTCTTCTGCCCGCGAGGTTATGGTGCCGTGGGAGCAAGTGCTGACAATCCGCACAAGTCTTAAAACCGCTCAGATACTTGAGGTTATCGAAAATTCGGTACATTCCAGAATACCCGTTGTTGACCGTTCGGGGAATATCAAGGGTATTTTGCAGATAAGAAAATTTTTAAAGGCTTATACAAAATTCAAATCCAACATAATTTTGGCGAGCGTTATGGATTATCCTTATTTCGTTAACGCCGATACCCCTATTGACGAGCTTTTGACCGAAATGAGCAATCACCGCCGCAATCTTGCCATAGTAAAGGACACGGACGGCAGCGTTCTCGGGATAATAACTGTCGAGGACATTTTGGAGGAATTGGTCGGCGAGATATACGACGAAGACGATGCGGGAGGTGACGCAGATGAATGAGTCACTTCGCTATTTGGCTATCTCTCTGCTTATTCTTGTTTCGGCGTTTTTCTCTGCCACCGAAATTGCCTTTGCGAGCGTTAACCCCGCAAGGCTTAAATCGAGGCGTCAGAAAAAGGACAGCCTTGCGCTCTCGGTCGCGGCAAAAATAGTTGACGATTACGAAAATATGCTGGGCGCTGTACTTATAGGAAACAACCTTGCGAATATCGCCGCCTCCTCCATAGCAACCCTTATTGTAATGGACCTGTTGGGCGAGGGCTACGCATGGGTCGCCACCCTTGTTATGACCCTTTTGGTGCTGATATTCGGCGAGATTATCCCTAAGGTGCTTGCAAAGCAGTTTGCCGAGCAGTTCTGCGCCGCCGTTTCAATTCCGATATATACGCTCTCGGTCATTTTAAAGCCCATAACGCTGGTAATGATGGCTTTTATAAATTTGTTATCAAGGCTATGGGAATCGAGCGTCGCCGACCCCGACGCCGTTTCCGAGGACGATTTTGAAAACATTATCGATATTGTTGAGGACGAGGGCGTACTCGACGAGGAGCAATGTGACCTTTTACAGAACGCGCTGGACTTTGACACGGTACTGGCTTATGAGATTATCACCCCGCGCGTTGATATGGATGCGCTCGACATACGCGACCCGTATGAGACAAACATACGCAAAATAAACGACTCCACCTATTCCCGCCTCCCCGTTTTCGAAGATACTCCCGACAATATAATCGGTATACTTCACCTTAACCATTTTTATAAGGAATACGTTAAGGAGGAGCGGGTTAACATAAGAGCCCTCCTTTTACCTGTGACCTATGTTCACAAAACAATGCCCCTGCCCGACGTGCTTGAGAAAATGAAGGAAACTCTGTCGCATATGGTCGTTGTTCTCGACGAATACGGCGGCACAATGGGTATCCTTACAATGGAAGACGTTTTGGAGCAGTTAGTCGGCGAAATCTGGGACGAATCCGATGAAATTGAACACGAGTTCGTTTGTGTTGACGACACACATTTTGAGGCGGACGGCGATATGCGCATTTACGATTTCTTTGACGAGTTTGATATTGATATCGACGAGGACGAGGATTTTGAAACCGACAGCGCCACCGTCGGCGGCTGGTCGATCGAATCCTTCGGCGCTTTTCCGAAGATCGGCGACAGCTTCGACGTTCTGAACCTGCATGTGACCGTGCTGGAGATGGACGAGGACGGCCTGAGAGTTGAAAAGGTGCTTGTCGAAACGAAATAACGGACAATATAAATCAGGGACAAACGGTTTTTCCGTTCGTCCCTGATTTTATTTATTATTCCTTTTCCTGTTTTTTAAGCGCAGCCTCGACCAGTCCGACGAAAAGCGGATGTGCCCGGTTGGGACGGCTCTTGAACTCCGGATGGAACTGCACGCCGACGTAATAGTCGTTTTCGGGTATCTCGACGGTCTCAACGATATATCCGTCCGGCGACGTGCCGCTGATGACCAGTCCGGCGTCCTCAAGCTGTTTG
>JBJEOD010000396.1:0-5270 GCA_051880535.1 Acutalibacteraceae bacterium
ATTATAAGTCAAAAATCACCGCCCGCGCAACCGCCTACACCTATACGGGTCACAACTGCTCGACAGGCGTGGCGCCCCAGCCCGGATATATTGCGGTTAACCCCAAGGTTATACCCTACGGCACCAAAATGTATATTAAAACCGCGGACGGCAGCGTTATTTACGGCTACGCGGTCGCGGCGGATACGGGCGGATTTATTAAGAATCACCCCACAGGGGTAGACCTGTTTATGTCGACCGAGAGCGCCTGCGTATCCTTCGGCGTTCGCAATGTTGAAATTTATATACTTGAATAATCAAAACTCCGAGGAGCGCTCCTCGGAGTTTTTTGTGGTTCTATTACTAATGTTGGGGTTCTGTGAGATTTTGCCTCCCTTGCCTAAAGGGAGGGGGACCGCCGAATGGCGGTGGAGGGATACATTTTGGTTTTTGCGGACCTAAATATCCCCCAGTCACGGCTTCGCCGCGACAGCCCCCGTGAGGCTTGCGGGGCCAGAAATGCCCCAACATTCGCAATAGAACCAAGATTTTCACGTCATAATAAAATACAACGGTTGTTTTTTTAAAAGCTTTGTTGTATAATAAATGATATTATGTTATTTGGGAGAATAGGTGATTATGGGTAATAAAAACTCCGTGGCTGAGTATTCGCTCGGCATTGATATAGGCTCAACCACGGCTAAGGTTGTGCTTCGCAGAGGGGAAGAGGTGCTTTTTGAGCGGTATGAGCGGCATTTTTCACAGGTGCGCGAAAAGACCGCCGAGCTTTTGCATTTAATAAGCGGAATAACGGGGGACAGTGAAATTGCGGCGGCGATTTCAGGCTCGGCAGGCTTAGGTCTTGCGGAGGCGGCGCATATTCCCTTTATTCAGGAGGTTTTCGCAACGGGCGAGGTCGTAAAGCTAAAGGAGCCTGACACCTCATGCGTAATTGAATTAGGCGGTGAGGACGCTAAAATAATCTTCTTTGACGGCGGGCTTGATGAGCGTATGAACGGCAGCTGTGCGGGCGGCACGGGCGCCTTTATCGACCAGATGGCGACCCTCTTAAACATCACGGTTGACGAGCTTGATAAGCTAAGCCTTGACGCGGGCAGACTTTATCCTATCGCCTCGCGCTGCGGCGTTTTTGCAAAGACCGATATTCAGCCGCTTCTTAATCAGGGCGCTCGAAAAGAGGACGTTGCCGCAAGTATTTATCAGGCGGTGGTAAATCAGACCATTGCGGGACTTGCTCAAGGCAAAAAAATAAACGGAAAGGTGCTTTTCTTAGGCGGTCCGCTTTATTACTGCAAGGGACTTAGAACCCGCTTTAAGGAAACCTTGGGTCTTGACGACGAACACGCAGTATTCCCCGAATACGCCCGCTTTGCTGTGGCTTTGGGCGCGTCCTATTTTGCCGAAGGTCAGCAGAATACATATACTATTGATTCGCTGATAAGCGCGGTTGAAAATGCGGGCTCGGTATCTTCGGGCAAGGGGAGACTAAAGCCCCTTTTTGCGAATGAAGACGAGTACAACGAATTTGTTAAAAGGCACGCCGAATCAGCGGTTAAAAACGCGGATATTGCCGAATATAAGGGTAAAGCCTACCTCGGAATAGACTGCGGCTCGACTACCACAAAGCTCTGTCTTTTGACCGAAAATAATGAAATTCTGTATTCCTATTACGCCTCGAATCAGGGGAATCCCGTGGAGATTGTAAGGGAGCAGTTAACCGAAATTTATTGTCTTTTGGGTGACAGAATTATAATCGCGGGTTCTGCGGTTACAGGCTACGGCGAGGAGCTTATCAAGCACGCCTTTTCGGTGGATTACGGCATTGTTGAGACCATAGCCCACTATACCGCCGCAAAATATTTTGAGCCTGACGTCGGCTTTATTTTAGACATCGGCGGTCAGGATATTAAGTGCTTTAAGATAAGAAACGGCGCTATTGACAGCATTATGTTAAATGAAGCCTGCTCCTCGGGCTGCGGCTCCTTCCTCGAGACCTTTGCAAAGGCTATGGGCTATTCGATTGAGGACTTCGCCGCAAAGGGGCTTAACGGTAAATCGCCTGTTGATTTGGGTAGCCGCTGTACTGTGTTTATGAATTCCTCGGTTAAGCAGTCGCAAAAGGACGGCGCCTCGGTGGAGGATATTTCGGCGGGGCTTTCAATAAGCGTGGTTAAAAACGCGCTTTATAAGGTTATCCGCGCCTCGTCTGCCGAGGAGCTGGGCGAAAAAATCGTCGTTCAGGGCGGCACATTTTATAACGACGCGGTTCTTCGCGCCTTTGAACGGGAGATAGGTCACAATGTTATCCGCCCCTCAATCGCGGGGCTTATGGGTGCCTACGGCGCGGCGCTTTACTCCAAAAAATGTGAAAAATCGGGCATTATTGATTCTGAAAGCCTTAAAGGCTTTGCACACACCGCAAAATCCGCCGTTTGTCAGGGCTGTACTAATCATTGCAGGCTGACGGTAAACTCCTTCGGCGACGGTAAGAAATTTATTTCGGGCAACCAGTGCGAAAAGGGCCTCGGCAAAGCCGCGCCCGAAGAGCCGCTTCCTAATCTTTACGAGTTTAAGCGGAATTATCTCACCTCTTTAAAATCGGGCGAGGGAAGGCGCGGAACGGTGGGTCTGCCGCTCGCCCTCGGAATGTACGAGCTTTTGCCGCTGTGGCACGGTATTTTCACAAAATTGGGCTTTAAGGTTTTGGTTTCGCCGATGTCAACACGCCGCACCTACGAAAAGGGGCAGTTCTCCATTCCGTCGGATACCGCCTGCTACCCCGCGAAAATAATGCACGGTCATATTGAGAAGCTTATAGAGGACGGCGTGGACGCGATTTTCTACCCCTGCCTTACCTACAATATGGACGAGAAAATGACCGACAATCACTACAACTGCCCTGTTGTTGCGTATTATTCCGAGCTTTTAAACGGCAATGTCGAGGAGCTTGCAAAGGTTAAATTTTTATACCCCTACCTTAATATCAATAATAAAAAAGAGCTTACAAAGGAGCTATATAACTACCTTGCAAAATTCTTTGACGGAATCACCAAGGCAGAGGTTAAGGCGGCGGTGGATTTTGGTCTTGCCGAGTACGACAAATATATGCAGGCGGTAAGGGACGAGGGTGCAAAAGCGCTCGACTTTGCACGCAAGCATAACAAGCGCATTATGATTCTGGCGGGCAGACCCTACCATATTGACGCGGAAATCGGTCACGGTATAGATAAGCTTGCAAACACCTTGGGCTTTGTCGTTGTAAGCGAGGACAGCGTTTTCCGCCTTGCCGAGCCCTTCACCGTAAGGGTTTTGAACCAATGGACCTATCACGCAAGGCTCTACCGCGCGGCGCGCTATGCCGCAGAGCATAAGGACACCGAGCTTGTGCAGTTAGTATCCTTCGGCTGCGGGGTGGACGCTATAACCACCGACGAGGTGCGCGCAATACTCGAAGGCGCGGGCAAGTACTACACACAGATTAAAATTGACGAGATAACCAATTTAGGAGCTGTCAAGATAAGACTGCGCTCGCTTATAGGAGCGCTTGACGAAAGGAGCGGTGAAAATGGAAGAGCGTAAATATGTTGAGTTTACCGAGGAAATGCGGAAGACCTATACGATATTAGCGCCCAATATGCTCCCGCGCCATTTTAAAATGATGATGCGGGTATTTGAGAGCTACGGCTATAATATCGAGCTGCTTGAAACCACGGGACACAGGATAATCGAAACGGGGCTTAAATATGTTCATAACGATACCTGCTATCCCGCAATCCTTGTAATCGGTCAGTTTATCGACGCGCTGAAATCGGGAAAATATGACGTACATAAAACCGCGCTGATATATTTCCAGACGGGCGGCGGTTGCAGAGCCTCCAACTATATTTTCCTCCTGCGAAAGGCGCTTGAAAGGGCGGGCTACGGTTTTGTGCCGGTAATTTCGCTTAACCTTTCGGGGCTTGAAAAGCACTCGGGCTTTAAGGTTACCGTTCCGCTGCTTCACCGCCTGTTTTACGCGATTATTTACGGCGATGTGCTTATGAACGTGGTCAATCAGTGCAGACCTTATGAATTAAACAAGGGCGAGACCGAGCGCCTTGCGGATAAGTTCACCTTAGAGCTTGCCGACAAAATGCGGACCGAGGGCGTTTCCTTTAAAAAGGTAAAGCAGAATTGTAAGGAAATGTTAGAAAGCTTTGCTAAGATACCGCGTTCAGACGAAACAAAGGTCAAGGTCGGCGTGGTAGGGGAGATATACGTTAAATATTCACCCCTTGGAAACAACAATTTAGAGCAGTTTTTGCTTGACGAGGGCGCGGAGGTAGTAGTTCCCGGACTTCTTGACTTCTTTATGTACTGCATTGTCTCAAATTTAACCGATATTTCCCTTTACGGACTGCATAAACTGCGCAAGCCTGTGCTTGATTTTGTATTTAAATATCTTGTAAAACAGCAGAACGAGATTATCGCACTTATGAAGGAGGATGGGAATTTCGCACCTCCCACGCCGATAACGCATACTATGGAATTGATACAGGACTTTATGGGGCTCGGCACCAAAATGGGCGAGGGCTGGCTTCTGCCCGCAGAAATGCTGGAGCTTAACGACGAGGGCGTGCATAACATTGTCTGCACCCAGCCCTTCGGCTGTCTGCCAAACCACATCTGCGGTAAGGGTATGATGAAGCCGCTTAAGGAAAAAAATCCCGATATGAATATAGTCGCGGTCGATTATGACTCGGGCGCGTCAAAGGTAAATCAGGAAAACCGTATCAAGCTTATGCTTGCAAACGCCCGCGCCAATTTAGCCGAAAAAGAGCGCGAAAACAGCGTTTTGCCCGAAACAGAGGGTGAAAAGAAAAAAGCTTTTGCGAAAAAAGCTTGACAAACCGAATAATCGGTGTTATTATAACAATAACATATTTTTAAACCTGTGATTAAGAGTAGTAGCTTTACTTAAAACCTAAAGAGAGCGGTTGTTGGTGGAAATGCCGCGGCGGAGGGTATTGCGAATGGACTTATGAGGGCGGCCGAAAGCAATTTGTTTTGCAAGTAGCAGCCGACGGGATCCGTGCCCGTTATCCGAACGGCTTACATAACGGTGTAAGAAATGAGCGGTCGGTTTAACCGACAACTTGGGTGGTACCGCAGGAATTTTAAGTCTTGTCCCATTTTTATGGGATAAGACTTTTTTGATTTTGGAGGAAAATTTATGATTTTATTAACCAAACGATGGCGTATTTCTCTTTAAGAAAAAATCATATTAAAAC
>JBJEOD010000397.1:0-5265 GCA_051880535.1 Acutalibacteraceae bacterium
CAACAAATTTTTTGCATAAAATAATAAATTATTTCACAACAATATTAACAAGCTTTTTAGGCACATAAAGCTCCTTGATTACCGTCTTGCCTTCTATGGCCTCAGCGACGGCGGAAGTCTCTTTTGCAAGGGCTATGGCGTCGGGGGCGGTAATATCGGCGGGGACGCCTATTCTCGCCTTGATTTTACCGTTTACCTGAATTGCAATCTCAACGGCGGAATCCACGCATTTTGCGGGGTCAAAGGTCGGCCACTTTGCCTCGTTTAACATTCCCCCAAAGTCGCAGATTTCCCACAGCTCCTCGGTCATATGGGGCGCAAAGGGGTTTAAGAGCAGTAAATAGGTTCGGTACTCTCCCCTTGTGATACTGCCTGTCGCCTGAATATCGTTGAGCAAGGACATAAGCGCCGCGATAGCGGTGTTCATCTTAAGCCCCTCAATATCCTCGGTGACCTTTTTGATTGTGCGGTTGAACGCGGCTTCAAGCTCGGGACGGTATTTCTCCCCCTCTGTAAGCTTTTCATTTAACGCCCACACCTTTTCAAGGAAACGCTTACTGCCCTTTATCGAAGACTGGCTCCAGGGAGCCGCCTTTTCAAAGTCGCCTATAAACATTTCGTAAACACGCATAGTGTCCGCGCCGTAGTCCCTTACAATATCGTCGGGGTTTACGACGTTTCCGCGCGATTTCGACATTTTCTCGCCGTTTTCACCCAAAATCATACCGTGGCTTGTCCGCTTTGCATACGGCTCGGGATTCGGCACCTCGCCTATATCGTAAAGGAACTTATGCCAGAAACGGCTGTAAAGCAGGTGGAGGGTTGTATGCTCCATACCGCCGTTGTACCAATCAACGGGGCACCAGTACTCGAGTGCTTCTTTAGACGCAAACTCCTTGTCGTTGTGCGGGTCGCAGTAACGCAGGAAATACCACGAAGAACCCGCCCACTGGGGCATTGTATCGGTCTCCCTTACCGCGTGACCGCCGCAGTGCGGGCAGGTGGTGTTGACCCAATCGGTCATTTTAGCAAGGGGCGACTCGCCGTTATCGGTGGGCTCGTAGGAATCTACGTTAGGCAGTACCAGCGGCAGCTCGCTTTCGGGGAGCGGAACATAGCCGCATTTCTCGCAGTAGACTATCGGAATGGGCTCGCCCCAGTAGCGCTGGCGGGAGAATACCCAGTCGCGCAGCTTGTAGTTGGTCTTAACATAGCCTAAATTATTGTCGGCAAGCCACTTCTGCATTGCCTTTTTAGCCTCATCGACAGAAAGCCCGTCAAGGAAGCCTGAATTAACCAGTTTACCCGTGGCACAGTCGGTATAAGGCGCGCTCTGAACGTCCTCCCCGCCCGAAACAACCTCGATTATCGGAAGTCCGAACTTCTTTGCAAACTCCCAGTCGCGTTGGTCGTGGGCGGGAACCGCCATAATAGCGCCCGTACCGTAGGAAATAAGCACGTAATCCGAAATGAAGATAGGAACCTCTTTTTTATTTACGGGGTTTATGGCAGTGATACCTTTAAGTCTTACACCGGTCTTTTCCTTTGCAAGCTCGGTGCGCTCGAAGTCCGACTTCTTAGCCGCCTCCTGCTTGTAGGCTAAAACCTCGTCCAAATTTTCAATTTTATCCGCCCACTTTTCAATCAGCGGATGCTCAGGCGACATTACCATATATGTAACGCCGAAAAGAGTGTCCGCGCGGGTGGTGAAGATTTCAAACTCGTCGCCGGTGCTGGCGGTAAATTTAACCTGAGTACCGTAGGAGCGGCCTATCCAGTTGCGCTGCTGGGTCTTTACGCGGTCGATAAAATCAACATTGTCAAGTCCTTCAAGCAGCCTTTCGGCATAGTCGGTGATTTTGAGCATCCACTGGCTTTTTTCCTTGTGGATTACCTCGCTGCCGCAACGCTCACAATGGCCGTTTACTACCTCCTCGTTTGCAAGCACGCACTTGCAGGAGGTGCACCAGTTGACCGACATCTTCTTTTTATAGGCAAGTCCCTTTTTAAAGAGCTGTAAGAAAATCCACTGGGTCCACTTGTAGTAGGAGGGGTCGGTGGTGTTTATTTCCCTGCTCCAGTCAAAGGAGAAGCCCAAGGATTTAAGCTGTCTTTTAAAGTTAGCGATATTTTTCTCTGTCACGACCGCGGGGTGAATGTGGTTCTTTATCGCAAAGTTTTCGGTGGGAAGACCGAAGGCGTCCCAGCCCATAGGATAAAGTACATTGTAGCCCTCAAGCCTTTTCTTGCGCGCGACTATATCAAGCGCCGTATAAGAGCGCGGGTGACCTACGTGAAGTCCCTGTCCCGACGGGTACGGAAACTCCACAAGCCCGTAAAACTTAGGCAGAGAATAATCATCCTTTGCGGCGAAGGTCTGCTTTTCGTCCCAAATATCCTGCCATTTTTTCTCAATTTTTGCGTAATCGTATGCCTTTGACATTGTTAATCCCCCTCGGATTCGGTAAGAATCTCATCTAAGTTTACCTGCTCGCCGTCGCTCCACATTTTATCAAGATCGTAAAACTCGCGCTGGTCGCGGCTGAAGACATGTATTATAACCGAGCCGTAGTCAAGCACTATCCAGCCCGTGGTTTTTCCCTCGATATGGTGGGGCGCTACTCCCGCCTCGCTTAGCTTTTCCTCGACCTCGTCCGCAAGGGCGCGAACGTGGGTTGAGGAGGTCGCGGTACACATTAAAAAGTACTCGGCTAAAACCGTAAGGTCGGCGACCTTAACGGCGTTAAGCTCCTTTGCTTTTTTTGCATTTAACGCGTTAGCCGCAATTTTTAAAATTTCAAATGCTTCCAAATTTATTCCTCCGAATTATTTTTTTAAAACAGCCTGATTGTAAGCCTGCACAGTATCAGGGTGAATGGCTCTGCCCTGATTTACTAAATCTACAATCGAATATTCAAGGGCGTAAACAAACGCCTTTTCGAGCGATTCGTCAACATATTCCCTTATAACCTCAACGTCCTCGTAATCCCTGTCCTTTGAGGTGAAATCCGCAAGGTAGAGAATTTTCGCAAGCAAAGACATATCCGCCTTTGCGGTGGTGTGGTAGCGTATAGCGTCGATTATTTCGAGGTCATCTATCCCTAAAATATTTTTAACATAGGGAGCGCCCGACATCGCGTGCCACAGCTTTTTTGCATTTTGCTCAACATCGCTTAGAATTATACCAAACTCTTTAAAGATTTGCAAGTGTTCTTCGTCGGGCGCGTTCTTTGTAATATCGTGAAGCAGTCCCGCAAGGTATGCCTTGTCCCTGTCGCCGCCGTATTTTTTGGCTAAGCGCCTTGCCTCGTCCGCAACGCAGAGCGAGTGATAATAACGCTTTTCATTAAGCCTTTTTTGCAGTATAAGCTTTAAAGCCTCATAATCGGTTTTATTTTCCGCCACCGTAAATCCCTCCGTCTTTAATGTAGTTGTATATTTTTTCGGGTAACAGCTCCCGCGATTTTTCAATGTTATTTCTTATATACGTAGAGGAAACCGCCGTTATAGTTTCGCTCATAACCGTGATTTTCATTCCCATAGCCGAAAGCTCCGCCGCTTTTCGGTCAAACTCGGCATTGTCTGTGTCTGTACGCCTGAAAACGGTAAAGGAAATCATTTTCATAAGCTCCTTATACCTGTACCATTCTTTAAAGGAAATAAGCATATCCCCGCCGCAGACAAAGGTGAATTCCCTTTGCGGATACTTTTTACGAAATTCCGTCACCGTGTCATAGGTGTAGCTTTTACCCTCGCGTTCAAACTCCGTAAGGCAAAGCCGAGCCTTAGTAAAATCGTCTGCAATAAGGCGGCACATTTCTATTCTATCCTTATCGTCGGCTAAAAAATCGCAGACCTTGTGCGGCGGAATTTTATCGGGCATAAGCCGGATTTCTTCGATTTCGGGGCGGTTTTCAAGCGCCGCTAACATCTGATAATGCCCTATATGCGGCGGGTTAAAGGTTCCGCCGAAAATTGCGGTAAGTCCCATATTATTTAACAAGCCTTATCTGCTTGTTGTCCTCGCTCTCTTTATAAAGCACAAAGCGGGAGCCTATTACCTGCACCACGTCCGCCCCTGTTTTTTCTGCTATTTCCTCTGCCGTTTCGCGGGGTGTGGTCGGGCAGGTTTCAAGGGTGCGAAGCTTTATAAGCTCCCTTGCTTCAAGCGCGTCGCTTACCTGCTTTACCGTGTTTTCGCTCACGCCCGATTTGCCGACGTGTAAAATTGTCTCAAAGCTGTTTGCAAGCCCTCTTAGCTGGGCTCTCTGTCTGCTGTTTAGCATTAATCATTCTCCGTTTTAAATGTATTTTTGAAGCTCTGCCTTAAAGGCTCTCAGTGCATTTCCGCGGTGGCTTACCCTGTCCTTTTCCTCGGGGGTCATTTCAGCATAACAGCCCGCCTCACACACAAATAGCGGGTCGTAGCCAAAGCCGCCGTTACCGCTGCACTTCTCGGCGACATAGCCTTTACACTCTCCCCTTACGGTAAATTCCCTGCCGTCGGGGAATACACAGGCGATTGCCGAAACAAAGGTGGCGGTGCGTTTTTCGTGGGGTACGTCCTTCAGCGCCGCCAGAAGCTTTTCGTTGTTTGAGGCATAGGTGGCTCCCGTTCCCGAATAGCGCGCGGAATAAAGCCCCGGCGCGCCGTCCAATATATCAACGCTTAGTCCCGAATCGTCCGCAACGGTCATAAGCCCCGTCACCTTAAAGCCCGAATGTGCCTTTAATAGGGCGTTTTCCTCATAGGTAGTACCCGTTTCCTCAACCTCGGGCAGAGGCTTTTCCAAATCGTTTTCGCTTAAAACCTCAAAGCCCATAGGCTTTAAAATTCTTTCAAGCTCTTTTAATTTGTTGTGATTTTTTGTTGCGATAAATACCTGCATTGCTTTACTGCTCCTCAAAAATTCCGTCCGCAAACTCGGCGGCGTTAAATGGTCTAAGGTCGTCAATCCCCTCGCCCACGCCGACAAATTTAACGGGTATGTTAAGCTCGTTTCTTATAGCTACTATTATACCGCCTTTTGCCGTTCCGTCAAGCTTTGTTAGGACAATTCCCGTAATATCGGCGACATTTTTAAATTCCCGTGCCTGATTTACGGCGTTCTGACCCGTCGCCGCGTCCAGCACAAGCAGGGTTTCAACCGAAGAATCGGGCAGCTCCCTTGCTATTACGCGGTAGATTTTTGCAAGCTCGTCCATAAGATTTTTCTTGTTGTGAAGACGACCCGCCGTGTCGCAGATAATAACGTCCGCGCCCTT
>JBJEOD010000398.1:0-5235 GCA_051880535.1 Acutalibacteraceae bacterium
CGGTGCAGGCGGTGCCGGTTTTCCAAGCTATGCGAAGCTTAACGAAAATGCCGACACAATTATACTTAACTGTGCTGAATGTGAACCGCTTTTGAAGCTTCACCGTCAGGTGATGCAATTGTATGCAAGAGAGATTATGACTGCTCTTGACACCGTCTGTCAGGCGGTAGGCGCCCAGCGTGCCATAATTGCTATCAAGCCTTCCTATAAAAAAGCAGTAGATGCGGTAACTGCTCAGCTTGATAATTTTAAGAAGATTACTATCGGCCTTTTGCCGGAGGTTTACCCCGCCGGCGATGAGGTTGTCACAATATATGAAACCACAGGACGCGTTGTTCCTCCGGGCAAGCTGCCCATATCTGTCGGTGTGACAGTGTTCAACGTTGAAACAATGCTCAACGCTTACTACGCTGTTACCGAAGGCAAGGGAGTAACGCATAAATATATTACGGTTACAGGCGAGGTTAAAAATCCTAAAACGCTTCTCGTTCCGTTGGGAATTACGGTAGCTGAAGTTATTAATATGGCGGGCGGCGCCACAATTCCCGAATACACCCTTATAAACGGCGGTCCTATGACCGGCAATATAGTCAGCGAAAGCGACGTTATCACCAAAACAAGCAATGCTATACTTGTAATGCCGAACGACCAGTACATAGTAATGAAACGACGCGCCGATCCGAGCATTTCGCTTAAGCGTGCAATGTCTGCCTGCTGTCAGTGCAGAATGTGTACCGATCTGTGTCCGCGCAACCTCTTAGGCCATCCTATAGAGCCTAATAAGTTTATGCGTTCGCTTTCAAGCGGCGTTACAAACGATAAATCCGCTTATCTCGGTACGTTTTTCTGCTGCTCTTGCGGACTTTGCGAAATGTACTCATGCTTCCAGGGACTGTCTCCGAGAAGCCTTATCGGTTTAATGAAGGGCGAGCTCAGAAAGGGAGGCATACCCGTACCCGAAGTAAACGCCGCCCCCGTAAAGGAAGAGCGTTCGGGCAGATATATCCTTAAATCCCGCCTTACCGCGAGATTAGGACTTACAAAGTATAACCATCCCGCTTTGCTTGAGGAGTGCAGTTATTCTCCGAGCAGGGTAACTCTTAAGCTGTCACAGCACATCGGTGCTCCCGCGGTGCCGTCGGTCAAAAAAGGCGATAAGGTAAAGCTCGGAGACGCGGTTGCCCTTCCCCCTCAGGGTGCTTTAGGCGTTGCAATCCACGCGTCGATAGACGGTACGGTTAAGGAAGTAACCGATAAGTACATTGTTATCTCATCTAAATAATAGTGCATTAAGAAGGAATGATTTGAAATGGGAAAAGCGATAGGAATGGTGGAGTTCGTAACCGTATCCGCCGGTATGACCGGTGCGGATACAATGATCAAGACCGCTGATGTCGAGATCGTCGAAAGCGCTACCGTTTGTCCCGGCAAATATATAGTAATAATCAGCGGTGAGCTGAGCGCCGTCAAGGCGTCGGTCGAGGCTACCAAGGTCAAAACCTCCGAGAAGGTCATCGACAGCTTTGTTCTCGGCAATCCGCACGATGACATCTTCCCTGCAATCTACGGTGCTACACCTCCCGATAATGTTGAGGCGCTCGGTATAATGGAAAGCTTTTCCGCCGCGACTGCAATCGTTGCCGCTGATGCGGCGGCAAAAACAGCCCTTGTTAAGCTTATCGAGCTTCGGTTGGCGCGCGGAATGTGCGGTAAATCCTATCTCCTGCTTACAGGCAGTGTTTCGGCGGTTACCGCCGCTATCGAGCGTGCCGATCGGGAAGCAAAAGACCGCGGAATGCTGCTCGACAGCTCCGTAATCCCGAGACCTGATTCACGTCTCTGGCAGAGTATCCTGTAATATATTTCGATTCCCCCTATAAATCATCACATAATAAGGGAGATGTTCAGTTGTTAGCTATTGAGCGCAGAAATGCTATTTTATCCAAGCTCTCGCTTGAAGGCAAGGTTGTTGTCAGCGAGCTCAGCCGTGAATTTAATGTTACAGAGGAAACCATACGCCGCGATCTTGAAAAGCTTGAGAATGACGGCTTTGCCCGCAAAACCTACGGCGGCGCCGTAAAAAACGAAAACTTCAATATCGATCTGCCGTTTCACGTCAGAAAACAGACCAATGTTGAAAGCAAGCGGCGTATTGCCGCCGTCATCGGTGAAATGATAAACGACGGCGATTATATTATGCTCGATTCGAGTACAACAGCACTATATGTCATACAAAGCATTCAGGATCGCAAAAAGCTCAACATTATAACAAATTCAATAAAAATACTTATCGAGCTTTGTAATAAGCCTGACTGGAATGTATTATCCACGGGCGGCGTTCTTAAGGAGGGTGCTCTTTCCCTGATTGGCTATCAGGCAAAGCGTATGATATCCGGTTATCACGTTGATCTTGCCATCTGTTCGTGCAAGGGCTTAAACTCAGAGCTGTGCATTAATGACTCTAACGAGCATGACAGCGAAATAAAGAAAGCCATGTTCGCCTCGGCAAGCAAAAAAATTCTCGTAGTTGACTCCTCGAAATTTGATAAGACCTCCTTTGTCAAGGTTTGCAGCCTTGAAGAGGTGGATACCGTCGTTACCGATAAGGACCCCGGCGAGGAATGGCGCAAGCGCATAGCCAACGCAGGCGTGGAGCTTTTATTTTACAAAGACGATGAGCAATCTCTTTAATATCAGGAGTGAGTAGATGAAGATTTTAGTTATTAACGCAGGAAGCTCTTCTTTAAAATATCAGCTTTTTGATATGGAAAACGAAAAGGTTCTTGTAAAAGGTCTTTGCGAGCGTATCGGCACTACCGGCTGTATCACCCATAAAGTTTCCGGAACAGAGCCCTATGAAACGGATTACCCGATTCCCACGCACAAGGAAGCTATCAGTCTTGTGCTCTCCCTACTGACTGATGCTGAACACGGTGTTATTTCAAGCATTGATGAAATAGACGCTGTAGGACACAGAATCGCCCACGGCGGTGAAAAATATAAAAAATCCACCGTTGTTGACGATGAAGTCCTCAGCTATCTTGAAGGTATCGTACCTATAAATCCCCTGCACGGACCCCCTGCAATTCTCGGTATCCGTGCGTGTATGTCACAGATGGAAAATACTCCGCAGATTGGTGTATTTGATACGTCCTTCTATTCCGATATTGAGGATTTCCGTTATATCTATCCCCTGCCTTATAAATATTATGAGGAAAAAAAGATACGCCGTTACGGCTTTCACGGCACATCGCACCGTTATGTTGCTTCCCGTGCCGCCGACATTGTCGGAAAGGATATAAAGGACCTTAAAATCATAACCTGTCACTTGGGTAACGGTTCTTCAGTTACCGCTGTCAAGAACGGTATTGCAATCGATACTTCAATGGGCTTCACACCGCAGGAGGGCGTTGTTATGGGAACACGCTCAGGCAGCTTTGATCCTTCCGTGCTTACATACATTATGAAAACCGAAGGGCTCACGGCTCAGCAAGCTGATAATATGATCAACAAGGAATCCGGCCTGCTTGGAATCAGCGGTATTTCAAACGACGCACGTAATGTGAGTAAAGCGGCTCACGAAGGCAATGCAAGGGCAATCTTAGCACAAAAAATCCTCGCAAACAGCGTTAAAAAGCTTATCGGCTCCGACTTTGCCGAGCTTAACGGGCTTGATGTGCTTGTATTCACCGCTGGACTAGGTGAAAACGACAGCGAGATACGCAGTATGATATGCAGTGAGCTTGACGCTCTCGGAATAAAGATAGATCAGAATAAAAACGACAACGCGCCCCACGGTAAGGAATTTGAGCTTACCGCAGACGGTGCAACGGTTCGTACCTTCATAATTCCCACAAATGAGGAGCTTATGATCGCACGCGACGCAGCAGAGCTTGTTCGTTAATTGATAATATAAATATTGATTCGGAGGAAAAAAGCAATGGCCGAAATCAGCAAGGCAGAAATTGAAAGGTTAGTAAAGCAAATAGTCAATACTCTTGAAAACAACAGCACCGCATCGGTGGGTGCAGGTCCTTCCTACTCAAGCACTCAGTATGGCGGCAGGAGGTTTATCGGTATTTACTCAGATATGAATGACGCTATCGCCGCCGCAGGAGAGGCATACAAGGCAGTACGGTCTATGAGTGTTGAAAAGCGCGAAACGATAATCTCGGCTATCCGCGAGCTCACCCGTAAAGAAGCCGAAATTATGGCTGACCTTGGCGTCACCGAAACAAAAATGGGTAAACGCGAGCACAAGAAATTAAAGCATCTTCTTATTGCGGACAAAACCCCGGGAACCGAAGACATCGTCAGCGAAGCCAAGACCGGCGACGACGGGCTTACTCTTGTTGAAATGGCTCCGTTCGGCATTGTCGGCGCTATCACCCCCAGCACAAATCCCAGCGAAACGGTTATATGTAACAGCATAGGTATGATCGCCGCCGGAAACAGTGTTGTTTTTAATCCGCATCCCGGTGCCATAAGCACATCAAACTATGCGGTTGACCTTGTTAACCGCGCCTCCCGTGCCGCAGGCGGTCCCGACATTCTGGTTGTTTCTATGGATAAGCCTACTATGGACTCTGCAAAGATTATGCAGACTCACCCCGCTATTCGTCTGCTGGTTTGCACAGGCGGTCCGGGGGTTGTGCGTTCGGTTCTTTCCTCCGGCAAGAAGGCCATCGGTGCGGGAGCAGGAAACCCCCCTGTTATCGTAGACGATACTGCCGATATAGTCAAAGCAGGCAAGGATATTATTGATGGCTGTACCTTTGATAACAATCTCCCCTGTATTGCTGAAAAGGAGGTCTTTGCTTTCAACAATATTAAAGACCGTCTTATCAGTGAAATGCTTAAAAACGGCGCTTATATGATATCCTCCGCACAAGCCGACGCCTTGGCAAAGATAGTACTTGTCGAGGTTACAGATAAGAAGACAGGCAAGCTTAAAAAGACCGTCAACCGTGAGTGCGTCGGCCGTGACGCCGCGGTTCTTCTTGATAAAATCGGAATAAAGGTCGGAAATGAAGTACGCTGTATAATCTGCGAAGCCCCCTTTGAGCATCCCTTTGTTCAGGAGGAGCTTATGATGCCGATATTGCCCATCGTCGGCGTTTCCGACATAGATGAAGCCATCGACCTTGCGGTCAAGGCTGAGCACGGAAACCGCCATACGGCTCATATGCATTCAAAGAATATTGATAATCTTTCCCGATTCGCCTCAGCGGTTGA
>JBJEOD010000399.1:0-5233 GCA_051880535.1 Acutalibacteraceae bacterium
GTCCTTATCGGTGCTGATGTAAATCTCGTAAAGGTATGTGGAATAATTGGTACTGCTGTCATAATTGCTTGCAAACATAATGCGGTCTATAGGAACGGTCTGACCTAAGCTGTATGTTGCACAGCAGGGCTTGAACTCCGCCGTCGTCCACCAGGTATACGCCGTATTGTCATACACCGTGCCGTCAGTAGCGGCGCTGCCTATGGATTTAAGCGTATATGCGTCGCCGTTGTCAAAGGTATTGGTGCTTCTGGCGTAGCGTATCAGGTTATAGGCGTGATTTTCATTTATGTACGCCTGATTTACGATATCCTCCTTGACCTCATAGGCATATACAGACTGCGGAATACCGCTGAAATCCCTGACTCCGTACACCGCGATTTCCTTTAGGTAAAACGCCTTGACGTCGGCGCCGCTGTCGGTTATTTCAATACCGACAAACTGCTCCTTATGAGGTTGCCTGAAACGGATAAGCTGTGCACAGGAGCTGTCGGTGTTCTCGTAATAGCCGACCCAGCTTGCCGCGGTAAAGAGTGCATCCGCGTCGTCTGAAAAATAGAGATGATAAGCACCTATCTCTTTGCTTTCAAGTCCGTAAACCAAAAGCTCGTTTATCTGAGCGGGGACGTAGCCCATATCAAGGGTGATTCTGTACGGCGCCGACGTCCCCTTAAATTCAAGTGCTCCGCCCTTTTCTGAGCCGTCAAAGCTGTCTGTAGCGGCGTCGCCGTCATAAAGCATATCAAGCGAGCGGGGAAATTCCACCGCTCCGCCGTCGGTATTTTGCAGGGTACAGCCGTCAGACAGAGTGATGTAGCAATACCCGTCCCCTAAAAGGTTTTCCGATTTGCGTGCCGCAGTTTTATCGCTGTTTACCGCCGACGTGTCCGAAACGCTTGTCGTAACATCAAGCTCCTCAGGCTTATCGCCGTAGACGGCAATTTCAAGCAGCTCTATTACCGCTCCAAGCTCCTCTACTGTTACAGAAGAGGAAAACTGTATTCCTATACAGCTCGCAAGGCGCGGTTCACTTAATTTTAGAAGCGAGGTTTTTAAGTCGCCAGCCTTATATTTTCTGTGAGCGACATAATTTTCACCGCTGAAAACGGTTTCCCCGCCCATTCCCGCGAAAACACGGTAGCTTACAGAGGAACAGGCTTCGCTTGTCGATATTAAAAATGAATCAACCATGGGGACGCCGTCAAGCTTTGCGGTAAGCCTCAGCTTCTGACCGCTTTCTACCGAAACGGTAAAGCCCATGTCGGTTTTTCCGTCGTAAAGCAGAGCTCCGTCGTCTGCAGAGCCGCCGTATGTAAGCGATATAGGTCCGGCAACCAGATTTTCGGCGTGATGAGCGGAAATGTACGTCTCATCAGTTATATTCTCCACCGTGTACTCAGGCATACCGTCGCCCGCGGCATACACGCCAAGCTCGGTAAGCAGTACTCCTGTCCACTCCTCGCCCGAATAATCCTTGGTTTCATCCGAAAACTCTCTGAATTCGATAACAATATATCTGTAAACCGCAGGAGTATCAAGGGTTATTAAGCGGTTGCAGGAGGCTTCGGTTTCACCTGTCACCGAAAGTATCTGTTCGGGTCTTCCCGAATAATCGCTGAACCATGTATATGTAGTACTGAAATCTCTTGTTTTTGAAGCATATATGTTATACGCCTTAACAGGAGCACCCGAAGCCCAGGATATAAGTATTTCCGATATTTCCTTTTGCTCGCCCAGATCGATCTGAATTTTCGGCATAACGACCGATGGGGTAGCATATTGCGGATTTCTCTGGAGGGCAACGCCGCCGCCGTAATTATTGCCGTTTCCGTAATTGCTGTCGGAGACCTCGCCGTCGACAAGCCTTGCAAGCCGTGAGGGTGTGTAGCTGTTTGCTTCTGAAGACGGGGTGTAGCGGATATTCGCACGGCTGCAATAAATCGGAAGCTTGAGCGGCTCCTTACCCGAAGAGCTTGCGGCAAGATTGCTCCATTGCCGATCCTCAACCTCTTCGTCTGTAAGGCTGCTCAAAGAGGCGCCGAGCTTGCTGTCAGGGCTGATTATTCCGTGTGCCCCGGCATATTCCTCAGCCGAAAGCGGCAGAACAAACAGTGAAGAGCACAAAACCGCAACGCTCAGCAGAACCGTGAGTATTCTTACGCTTAAACTGCTTTTTTTCATTAAATATATTCCTCCTTTGAAATACGGCGATTTTTAGATTCTCCCGCCTTGACGTAGTACCGCTCGACCGTTTCGGGCAGCTTGATAAAAAAACCGTCGCTTACAAATTCCTCGGCATAAAGATGCTCCTTGCAAAGCAGACCCAGCTCCACACACCACATACAGCAAAAAGAGATTTTACCGCTTAATTCCGATTTAATGTGTTTAAGCAGATTTGAAAAGTCGCCCGGCTCTGTCGGCTTGCCCGTGCCGGGGTCGGTCTGCGGCTTTACCCCCAGCTCCGAAAAGCCGACAGGCTTGCCGAGGGAAAAATATCCCGAATAATCCCAAAGCTTAAGCTCCCGCGAAATCGACATCGGACCGTCCTTGTTCCCGCGGGAATAGAGAGTCAGCCCTATTATATCGACATATTCGTCTCCCGGCCAGAATTTAAGTCCTTTCTGAGCACCGCCGCCCGCCTGGGGAGCAAAGCACCAAAGCAGATTGTCAAGCCCGCGCTCCTCCGTCATATAGCGGTAAAGCTGTCTCCATACACGCTTAAAGGCGGCAAAGCCCTTTTCACTTTTGGTATTGCCGTCCCAATGGAAGGGGTTTGTCATTTCCACAAAGGGACGGTAAATAACCGTGACCCCCGCGTTTTTAAGGGCAAGCAACGCGTCCGCCCATTGCTCTCGCGCTTCAAGGTAGCGCTTATAATAGGTCATATTACGCTTTTCATTGGTTTCGTCAAGATTGCAGATAAAATCGACCTTATCCTCTTCGGTCACCAAATCCTCAGCCCATCTGTTATTTTGTGAATGAACCAGACAAACAGCGCCCTCGTTATAATGCTTAATAAGCCTCCTGTCCGCTTCCTCCCATAAAAAGCGTTTTTTCTCCGCACAGAAGGGATAATACGTACTGAACAAAGCAGGCTTAACGCCAAAGGACCTTTCAATCGCTCCGTAATAATCGGCGCTGTCCGGGTCGGAATTGTCTAAATACTCGAAGGCACCCAATATACTTCGCCCCGAACGGGCTGCTTCATTAAGCGCCTCGAGTATTTCTCTCTTTCCCATACCTTTATGTTCTGACAAAAAAATCACCTGCGCATAATAAGTAATTTGCCTAATCGGGCGCCAATCGCACGACGCCCGATTAAGCTCACGGTTATTAGTCTTGGCTATTCAACATTTCTTCAAGGTCAATAAAAAATTCGTCCTTAATGAACTGCTCGGGATTGCGGTTTTGCGTGTTAAACGGTCCCGCAGCACCCGCCCAGAGTGAGCAGAAGGAGATTTTTCCCGCAAAGGCCTCCTTTAGCTTTACTATCAGATTGCCGAAATCACCGTATTTATCCTCCTCGCTGACGGTATATCCTATATCCCAGTTGTAATAGCATACGCCGATTTCCGAAAAGCCTACCGGCTTACCGAGCGAGAAGAAATAATCCGCGTTCTTGACATTTTTAATCCTTGCTTCAAGCGAGCCTGTACGGCTGTCGGTTCCGTAGGAATAGAAGGTCATACCGATAATATCCACATAATCATCACCGGGATAAAAATGGTCGTATACCTCCTTCATATCCCCAGCGAACTGCGGAGTAAGGCACCAGATAACATTGTTAAGCCCGCGTTCTCCCACCATATAGTCATATGTCTGCCGCCATACCCGCTTAAAGGCGGCGTACTCCGCCTCGGTGTTACAATACTGAACCCAAAAGTCCGAGCTACTGTTGGTCATTTCCACAAACGGGCGATAAATGACCGTCACGCCCGCTTCTTTTAGCTCGGTGAAGGCGTCCGCCAACTGTATACACCACTCATGATAATCATTATAATACTTTCCCCCGTCTTTGTCGAGATGGGTAATAAATTCCGCCTTTTCGCTGTCACTTACGCCTAAATCCCACGCCCATTTATTGCTCGCGTGAACCATACATATAGCTCCCGCCCTTGCGTGGGCTGTTATTGCGCTGTTCTGATCGCTGTATATAACCCTGCGCCCCGTTCTGTCATAGGTATAAAACGTATTGTAGAGAGACGGAGTTACCCCGAACTCGGCGGATATAGCGTTATAATTATCGGCGGAATTATAGCTGTCTGCCTGACCGTAATAATCAAAAGCGCCTAATACGCTGCGATTATCTGCGGCAACGCTGTTTAAATAGGATATACAGGCTTGTTTACTGCTGTTGGGCCTCACAATCAGACTTTTTTTTTGAGCTTTACAAGGTCAAGTATATTAACGCTTCTATCGCCGTTTACATCCGCAAAGGAATTGTTAAAATCCACTGCGTCCAAAAGCTTTTTGCGCATCAGAATTAAATCAGCCGAATTAATAAGGCTGTCGCCGTTAATATCTCCCGAGCCTAAAACAAACTCACCGTTATACCGATACACCTTTACCCCGTTGGATACTCCGAGATACCAGCCGTCGGCTACAACTATAAGGCGTTTACCGTTTAAATCCTTATACACGGCCTTATTAAACATTAGCTCATCACTTGATGACGAATGAATATATACCGTATATTTCTTTGTTTCTCCGTTTTCGTCAACGCCGATATCGCTGTCATCGAGAAGATAAGCATTGCCGCCTCCGAATACCTGATTTCCCGAAACGAGGGTTTCAGGCTGTGTCCAGCAAGTGACTCCCTCCGAAAAGACGCCGTAATCGTCGGAAACCTCTATATTCGCCGAATAAGCGCGGTTGTAAACACCAAGCTCGGTCAATAAAATTGCGGGAACTGTTGTATCTTCGCTTTGGACGGTGGAATACGCCGTGTCGAAGGTAATGACAATTCTCCCGAATTTCTGTCGGGTATCAAAGGTTATAAGGCGATTGCAGTCTGCCTGAATCTCGTTCTCGACGGTGAGAATTTTATTGTCCTCACTCGGAGTAAAGCCTGCGGTCGCCGAGGTGGCGTAGACCGTATAGGAGGCGGGAGCCAGATTACGCCAGCTGATTAAAATGCTCGCACATTCAGAGCTTGCCGCGCCGAGATTTATCTGGAAATATATAGGCGCATCAGCTGTATATTTAAACAGCATACCCCCATCCTCCTTCCTGC
>JBJEOD010000400.1:0-5185 GCA_051880535.1 Acutalibacteraceae bacterium
GGTTCAGCTTATGATTGCGGATAAGCTCGAGGAGCTTGTTAAAATTCAGGTTGAGGCCGTCAAGAATCTCAATATCGATAAGATTACGGTTTGGGACTCTATGGGCGGAAACGGTGAAAGCTCGACCACCGCTAATTTCCTTTCGGGAATTATGAAGTCGGTTCCTCCGCTTAACGAAACCCTTAAAATGGCGGGAATTAAAATGCCCGAGTTTTTAGGCACCGAAATCAAGCCCGAAACCGAGCCTGCTGACGAAGCAGCGGAAATCAAGGAAGAAAAGGAATAAAATCCACGGCTAACAATCTAACATAACAGGGCTGCCGCATTAAAGGCGTATTACAACGTATGCCTTTATGTGCGACAGCCCTTTTTATCGTTTCTTTTGCAAAATGCCCGGCAGGCTCAATATGATAAGAGTCTTTAAATTATTTCAATCAATTCTGATCCGACAGTCCATTCTCCGTACCGTTATCTGTTTCGTTTTCATCAAATGCCTCGGTGCTTTTATCGGGGGTAAGCAAAACCAGCAGAGTTCTGAAAATAAGCTTAATATCGAGCCAAATGCTGTATTGATTGATATAGGCAAGGTCAAAGATAAGCTTGTCCTTAGGTGAGGTATTGTATTTTCCGTAAATCTGAGCCATTCCCGTAAGTCCAGCCTTAGCGCGCTGTCTGTAAGCAAACTGCGGCAGCTCTTTTGTATATTTCTGAACATTTTCAAGCATTTCGGGTCTTGGACCTACAATACTCATATCGCTCTTAATTACATTAAGCAGCTGCGGAAGCTCGTCTATCCTGAACTTTCTTATAACCCTTCCGACACGGGTTATTCTGTCATCATTTTTAGTGACCGAACGGTGAATTGAGCCGTCCTCCTGCTTCATTGAGCGGAATTTGATAACCTTGAAAACCCGCCCCGCGTAGGTGGCGCGCTCCTGCTTGTAAAATACAGGGCCGCCATCCTCAAGCTTAATACAAAGCGCCGTTACAAGGAATATCGGCGATGTGATTAACAGACCTAAGCCCGCAACAGTCAAATCCATAAGCCGCTTAATGATTCTTTGCTCAAAGGTAAGCCCCTTCACAGGCGCATATATCATTGACTTATCGTCAAAATACACTCTGGTGCCGCTTAACGCCACAATATCCGAAAGCTCCACGCTGTAATAAATATTCTTCCTGCGGTGATAGCAGTATTCAACTAAGTCGTTGCGTTCCGATACGGAAAGGTTATAAAAGAAAACCGAATGAGCAGAGTCAATCTCCGTAAAAATATCCGAATCGTCAAGATTCACTATTTTTTTAATGTTATATTGCTTTTTGTACCTGCCAACCTTGGATACAATATCCTCGGTATGCTCCCCTTTTCGAGCAACAACAATGCAATCCTCGGGCTTTTTTACGGAAAAATAAAGATAGTTGCAGCCATAGGTCATTGCAATAATAAGAAGCACCTGAATCACATAAACCAGCAAAAGCAGTATAGGATAGTCGTAAACGAATCTTCCGTCGTGTACTATCGTCACATTCATTACACACATAAAGAAATGCGCCGCAATATCCGTGAAAAAAACCGCTAAAATAAGCGAATAAATTATGGGCTTACTTTTGCGCTTACCGATATCAAAGCCGCCGTATATTATATTCATCGTCATATACACAATTGCGAATACCCCAAGGGTGATAAAGGAGGTTCTGGTGGGTATCAGCAAAAAGTAATATTTCTCGCCGAAGGCCAAAAAGAAAACGGCGGCACATACTAAAAACATCAAGAGCTTCATTGCAAAAATCAGAGTTGATTCAAATTTCTTAAACATATGTAAATCTCTTTTCGATTATAAGTATTAACAGTATATAAGGCATTATACACTAATATGTAATAAATTTCAAGGAAAAGAAGTATTATGTCGAAAAAGTTTGAAGCCTGTTAACAAAAATTTCGGACGTATCATCTTAAAAAGCACAGATAATACGTCCGATTAAATTAAAGCTTAACAAATTAAGAATTATTTATTAAGTGCTTCGTATACAGCAACAGCGCAGGCAACGGTAGCGCCAACCATCGGGTTGTTGCCCATTCCGATAAGTCCCATCATCTCAACGTGAGCGGGAACCGAGGAAGAGCCTGCAAACTGAGCGTCGGAATGCATACGACCCATAGTGTCGGTCATACCGTAGGAAGCGGGGCCCGCCGCCATATTATCGGGGTGGAGGGTACGGCCTGTACCGCCGCCCGACGCAACAGAGAAATACTTCTTGCCCTGCTCAATGCACTCCTTCTTATAGGTGCCTGCAACAGGATGCTGGAAACGGGTGGGGTTGGTGGAGTTACCTGTGATGGAAACGTCAACGCCCTCGTGGTGCATGATGGCAACGCCCTCGCGAACGTCGTCCGCGCCGTAGCAGCGAACCTTTGCGCGCTCGCCGTTTGAATAGGCGATTTCCTCAACAATTTCGAGCTTGCCAGTGTAATAGTCAAACTTGGTCTGAACATAGGTAAAGCCGTTGATACGGGAAATTATCTTAGCGGCGTCCTTTCCGAGACCGTTAAGGATAACGCGGAGCGGCTCTTTACGCGCCTTGTTTGCGCTCTTTGCAAGACCGATAGCGCCCTCTGCTGCGGCAAAGGATTCGTGACCTGCCAAGAAGGCAAAGCACTTTGTTTCATCGCGTAAAAGCATTGCGCCGAGGTTACCGTGACCAAGACCTACCTTACGGTCGTCGGCAACAGAACCGGGAATACAGAAGGACTGAAGACCGAGACCGATTTTCTCGGAAGCCTCGGCGGCGCTGTTTACACCGTCCTTAAGTGCGATAGCACAGCCTACGGTATAAGCCCAGCAGGCGTTTTCAAAGCAGATGGGCTGAATGCCCTTTACGATATTGTAAGCGTCAACGCCCGCCTTGTCGCAGATTTCCTTAGCCTCTTCAATAGAGGAAATACCGTGCTTCGCAAGCTCGGCGTTGATTTGGTCAATTCTTCTTTCGTAACTCTCAAATAAAGCCATTGTAAGTTTACCTCCCTCTTATTCTTCGCGCGGGTCGATAAGCTTGGCAGCGTCATCAACACGTCCGTACTGGCCGCTTGCCTTTTGCAAAGCCTCGTTAGCGTCCATACCCTTTTTAATCATATCCATCATCTTGCCGAGATGAACAAACTTGTAGCCGATAATAGCGCCCTCATCGTCAACCGCGATTTTGGTGATATAGCCCTCGGCAAGCTCTAAGTAACGGGGTCCCTTAACCTTTGTGGCGTAGGTTGTACCGGTCTGTGAGCGAAGTCCCTTACCGAGATCCTCAAGACCCGCGCCGATGGGCAGTCCGCCCTCAGAGAATGCGGTCTGTGTGCGGCCGTATACTATCTGGAGGAACAGCTCACGCATAGCGGTGTTGATAGCATCGCATACAAGGTCGGTGTTGAGAGCTTCAAGAATGGTCTTGCCGATAAGAATCTCGGAAGCCATAGCCGCCGAGTGGGTCATACCCGAGCAGCCGATAGTCTCAACAAGCGCTTCTTCAATGATACCTTCCTTAACGTTAAGGGTGAGCTTGCAGGCGCCCTGCTGGGGAGCGCACCAGCCGATACCGTGGGTAAGGCCCGAAATATCCTTGACTTCCTTTGCCTGAACCCATTTGCCCTCCTCGGGAATCGGAGCGGGACCGTGGTATGCGCCCTTTGCTAAGGGACACATGTTTTCTACTTCTTTTGAATAGTTCATATATGTACTCCTTCCTTCAGCGCGGCGATATTTCACCGTACTGTTTTAGCCGTATTTACAAAATTCGACCATATATATGTATTATATCAAATCACTTGCAAAAAGACAAGTGTTAATGTTAAAAAAATGACAAAATATCGTCGCGGATTTCTACTTACCCATCTTACGAGGGTCGTTAAGCTTCAAGGTTTTGTAAAAAATCAGCGAAAGAACCGTAGCGGCGCACCAGCCTATCGGCCACGCCAACCATATTCCCGTTGCTCCGAAATGCTCTGACAAAGCAAAGGCGAGAATCACCCTCAATGCAAGGTCGGTAAAGGTCGCCGCCATAAATCGGTTCATTTTGCCAAGCCCTCTTAATACGCCGTCGGTTGTAAGCTTTGCCGCAACAAAGGCGTAAAACGGCGCTATAATCCGCAGTATTTCCACTCCGACCTCCATTGCGGTGCCGCTCGGATTATTAAGGAATATATATACAAGGTATTTGCCCGCAAAGAAATAGAGAATCGAGAAAGGAATACCGATAGTCCATACAAGCCCTATCCCCGCTCGCCAGCCCTCCTTAATCCTGCTGAGCTTGCCGGCTCCAAGGTTCTGTGCGGTGAAGTTTGAAATTCCGTTTCCGATTGTGGAAAGCGAGGTTATTACAAGATTATTAAGCTTAATAGAGGCAGAATAACCCGCCATAACCGCCGAACCGAAGGAATTTATTATGCCCTGAATTATTATATTTCCCACCGATACAAAGCTCTGCTGTAAAATGCTCGGCACGGTGATAACCGTGATTTTAGCCAGCAGGCGGCGCGAAAATATCTTGGGCTTTTCTCGGTTTTAATCCTTGTAAAACGCCTGAAAACAAATATCAGCGCCAGCACACAGCTTACTCCCTGACACAAAAAGGTCGCCCACGCAACCCCCGCGACCCCCATTTTAAAAGCGGTGACAAAGAGAATATCCATTCCTATATTGGAAACCGATGAGCAGGCGAGAAAAACGAAGGGGGTTTTAGAATCTCCCAGCGCAGAAAAAATACCTGTCGCAATGTTGTAGTAAAATACAAACGGAAGCCCTAAAATATAAATATCAAGATACAGCTTTGAATCGGCGAGTACGTTTTCGGGAGTATGTATAAGCCTTAATAAATCGGTGCAGAAAAGTGCGCCCGCCGCCACTAAAACAGCGCAAAGCACGCCGCCCGCTATAAGTGTGGTATAGACCGCGGTTTTCATTTCGGTATAATTCCTACTGCCGAAAAGCTGAGCCGCAATAACCGAGCAGCCGATATTACAGCCGAAGGCAAAGGCTATAAAAATAAGGGTGATTTCATAGCTGTTGCCCACCGCTGCCAAGGCGTTTTCGCCGATAAATTTCCCCGCCACAAAGCTGTCGGCTATGTTGTAAAGCTGTTGAAAAATAATACTGCCGAACAAGGGCAGACAAAATTTCCACAGCACCGCGGCGGTTTT
>JBJEOD010000401.1:0-5167 GCA_051880535.1 Acutalibacteraceae bacterium
GCGCTACCGTCAGAGCCGCCGCAAAGGTTTTTAAAATCAGCAAAAGCACCGTACAAACAGATGTAACAATGCAGAACGGTTTGTGTGGGAGGTGGCTTAAATCAGAAAGGCTCTGTATACTTATCGGCAAAATATCGAAATCATTTTTATTCTTATAAATATCCGCGAGGCGACAGCCGAACCCTTGTTTTAAAGGGCGGCTGTCGCCTCGCATTTTTTTAAAATTAAGCTTTTCTCCAAACCATTTTATTTACCACGCCCGTGTAGGACTGGATTATTTTTACAACCTTTGTAGATACGTTTTCCTCTATATAATCGGGGACGGGGATTCCGTAGTCACCGTTTTTATTCATTTCCACCGCAGTATCTACCGCCTGCAAAAGGCTCTTTTCGTCAATACCCGCGAGGATAAAGCAGGCCTTGTCCAGCGCCTCGGGGCGTTCGGTGGAGGTGCGTATGCAAACCGCGGGGAAGGGATTGCCCACACTTGTAAAGAAGGAGCTTTCCTCGGGCAGCGTGCCGCTGTCGGACACTACGCAAAATGCGTTCATCTGCAAACAGTTGTAATCGTGAAAGCCGAGCGGTTGGTGCTGTATAACCCTTTTATCAAGCTTAAAGCCGCTTTCTTCAAGCCGCTTTTTGGAGCGCGGGTGGCAGGAATAAAGTATCGGCATATCGTACCTTTCCGCCATTTTATTTATCGCGGTAAAGAGGGATGAAAAGTTCTTCTCGGTGTCGATATTTTCCTCCCTGTGCGCCGAAAGCAGAATATATTTCCCCTTTTCGAGCCCCAATTTTTCGTGAATATCACTTGCTCTTATTTCGGCTAAATTTGCGTTAAGTACCTCCGCCATAGGCGAGCCTGTGACATAGGTCCGCTCCTTAGGCAGTCCGCACTCGGCGAGATAGCGGCGCGCGTGCTCGGAGTACGCCATATTAACATCGGAGATAATATCCACAATTCGGCGGTTGGTCTCCTCGGGCAGGCATTCGTCCTTACAGCGGTTGCCCGCCTCCATATGGAAAATCGGGATATGAAGCCGCTTTGCGGCAATTGCCGAAAGGCAGGAATTGGTGTCTCCCAAAATCAGCAGAGCGTCGGGCTTGATACTGCTCATCAGCTTATATGAGCAGTTGATAATATTGCCGACGGTTTCTCCCAAATCGTCCCCCACTGCGTCCATATACACTTCGGGGTTGTCTAATTTCAAATCCTTAAAAAACACGCCGTTTAAGTTATAGTCGTAGTTCTGCCCCGTGTGCGCCAAAATGCAGTCAAAGTATTTGCGGCATTTGCTTATAACCGCCGAAAGGCGTATAATTTCGGGTCGGGTGCCAACGATTATTAACAGCTTTAGCCTGCCGTTCTCTTTAAATTTTATATCGCTGTAATCGGTTCTTATTTCCATTGCTACACTTCCTCAAAAAATGTATCGGGATTGTTCGGGTCAAAGCTTTCGTTAGCCCACATAACCGTCACTAAATTTTCGGTGTCGGATAAATTTATAATATTATGGGTATAACCGGGGAGCATATGCACCGCTTCGATTCTGTCCCCGCTGACCTCGAAGCGCAGTACCTCATCGCTCCCGATTTTGCGCTCTTCAATGAGTCCGTGACCCGAAACGACGATAAAAAGCTCCCACTTAGAATTATGCCAATGCTGACCCTTGGTAATGCCCGGCTTTGAAATATTAACGCTTATCTGCCCGCATTTTCGGGTCTTTATAAGCTCGGTGAAGGACCCCCTGTTATCTACATTCATTTTAAGCGGAAAGCAGACCTTTTCTTTGGGTAAATAGGAAAGATAGGTTGAATAAAGCTTTTTAGCAAAGGAACCGTTGGGAATTTCAGGCATTAAAAGGGTTTCGGGCTGACCTTTAAAGCTTTCAAGCAAATCTGTGATTTCTCCGAGAGTTACAAAATGAGTTGTAGGAGCGGCGCAGTATTTGCCGTTCTCTGAAAGCACGGCTTTTACTCCGTCAAACCCGCAATGATGCTCTTTATTTTCAAGCGCGTCAAGCATTTCGGTGACCAAATCGTCTATGTATAAAAGCTCAAGCTCGGTGCTTCGGTCGTTTACCGTAATCGGCAAATCATTTGCGGTATTATAGCAAAAGGTTGCGACGGCGCTGTTGTAGTTTGGTCTGCACCACTTGCCGAAAAGGTTTGGGAAACGGTAAACCAGTACCTTTGTGCCGGTCTCGGCGGCGTAGCTGAAGAACAGCTCCTCGCCCGCTTTTTTACTCCTGCCGTAGTCGCCGTCATATCTGCCTATCAGGGTTGCCTGAACAGAGCTTGACAGCATTACTGGACATTTATTATTGTACTTTTTAAGTGTGTTGAGCAACTCTTCCGCAAAGCCGAAATTGCCCTTGATAAATTCCGACTTATCCTTCGGTCTGTTTACTCCCGCAAGGTTAAAAACAAAGTCTGCCCTTTCACACGCCGTTTCCAGCTCTTCTTTTGAAGAATCTATGTCGTAAAGATAAATTTCCTCTATTTTTAAATCGGGGCGGGTTCTGTCCTTGCCGTCCCGTATGCTTTTAAGCGCCTCGGCAAGGTTTTTCCCCACAAAGCCGCCGGCTCCCGTAATAAGTATGTTCATATACTCTCCTATAAATTAAACAACCCAATCCGCCGAATCCTAAAGACCGATTCTCTGTTTTAAGTCAACCACATTTTTTCCGAGCTCCATATCGCCTTCATCAAAATGAGTTTGCAGCAGCTTTATCCTTGAGGTTTTAAAAAGCAAAACGCTGAAAATCCTGTGAATCCAGCAGAACGGAAGAAGAACAGGATACCGTTTTAAAATTTTATATTTATCAATCATATAGGGAAGCGGCAGAAAAACGGTATTGATATAGTACCTGAATTTATTATTGTTTTTGAAGTCGGTATATTTTTCTTCTGAAATCATACTCTTGGCGTTGCCGACGGCTCCGTTTTCCGCAATATGATAGGCGAATTGCCTGATATGCTCGGGCACCCGGGTTTTATCCTTAAACCAATAGTCTACCAATTGCAAAACACAGCTGTTAAACTCCTCCAAATGGGACTTTTTCATATAATAATTGATTTTTTTCCAATCCAGCACACCGTTATATTTATTCAGATATATCCAAACGTCTATAAAACCTCTTAATCCGATTCCGTTATGCTTTACATGCTTGGCGATATGTATAATCATAAAGGTATAAAAGGCTTCGTTTGTAAATCGGTACTTGCCGTTTTCCTCAATAATATCCTTTTCCAGCTCATCACATACTTCCACACCCTTGAAGTAAGGAATATGAGGCATCAGCTCCTTATGAAGCTCAAAATGAACGCCTCCCGCGCTGTATACATCGTGAATCAAAACCTCTGAATCATATTTGCGGGTTTTAAAGCCCAGTTCTTCCATAATTCCGTGAGCCGCTTCGGAGTTGTTCTTTCCGATAAAGATATCAATATCCGATAAAGCCCGCATATTGCTTTGAGGATATAAGTGCTTTATAACACTGCCCTTCATAGGTATAAACAATATTCCCTTTTCGGAAAAAGCCTTCTCAACCATATTATAATAATAATCCTGTCGGATTGCAGAAACGGCGTTTTGGTAAAATAAAGCATCAATACTCTGCAATTCTTCTTCGCTGATTTGAAGGTTAAGCTTTTTGAGGGCGGTATATACTATCGTCTCAACCTTATGGAATTTTGCATATTGAAAAAGCTCGGTCAGAGAAAGAGACTGCGGAATTTCAGAAAGCGGTTCGTCGGCTATTACATTTCTGATCAGCTTGATTGTATAATCAATACATTCATTTGAAAACATCTTTATCACCTATATTGTCAGTTGTTCTTGTATATATTTAAGCTTTAACAGCTTTTCCTTAACTGCCTGTACGCCCAATAATTCGGTATTATTGGAATTAAACTCACTGAGAGGGTTACGGTTTTTGTTTCCGTCTTTAAAATACTTATCATAATTAAGCCCTCTGTTATCAGCAGGCACGCGGTAAAATTTGCCCATATCAACGGCACCCGCACATTCCTCATTTGTAAGGAGAGTTTCATAAAGCTTTTCGCCGTGGCGGATACCGATAATCTTGATTTCCGTTTCAGGATTGAATAACTCAGTAACCGCTTTTGCTAAGGTTTCTATAGTACACGCCGGCGCTTTTTGCACCAAAATATCGCCGTTTTCGCCGTTTTCAAAAGCGAACAAAACTAAGCTTACCGCCTCGTCAAGCGACATTATAAATCTTGTCATAGAAGGTTCGGTAATAGTTATCGGGAGACCTTTTTTAATTTGTTCAATCCAAAGCGGGATAACGCTTCCGCGACTGCACATAACATTGCCGTAGCGTGTACAGCAGATTTTAGTCGTATCGGTCGTCCTTGATTTTGCTACGGCAACCCTTTCCTCAAGCGCCTTGGTAATGCCCATTGCGTTTACGGGGTAAGCCGCCTTATCCGTTGAAAGGCAGATGACCAATTTTACCCCGAACTCGATTGCCGCGGTTAAAACATTGTCCGTCCCGATTACGTTTGTGCGGACCGCCTCCATAGGAAAAAACTCACAAGACGGCACCTGCTTGAGCGCCGCGGCGTGAAATATATAATCCACTCCGTGCATTACGCTTTTTACGCTTGAAAGCTCACGTACATCCCCGATATAAAATTTAATTTTATCGGAAGCTTCGGGCATTTTTGCCTGAAACTCGTGGCGCATATCGTCCTGCTTTTTCTCGTCTCTGGAAAAAATGCGTATTTCGCCTATATCGGTCTTTAAAAAGCGGTTGAGCACCGCGTTTCCGAACGAGCCTGTCCCGCCTGTTATCAATAAGGTTTTATTTTTAAACATAAATCACCATATCCTTCAAAACAGTGTATTATCTATGTAAGATTATATTTAATATCTTGCTTATAAATAGCTTTAGTCTTATTCCGTATTTTTTTACAACATACTTTTCGGTCAAAAAGTCAATATCTTTTTTATAATAATCCTCACGGTAGATGAACATAACCACATCGGCATCCTGCTCGATGGCTCCGGATTCACGCAGGTCTGACAGCATAGGCCGCTTGTCATCCCTCTTTTCAACCGCACGGCTCAGCTGGGACAATGCCACAACCGGTACATTCAGTTCCCTTGCCACCCCTTTCAGTGCACGGGAAATATCCG
>JBJEOD010000402.1:0-5159 GCA_051880535.1 Acutalibacteraceae bacterium
AAGCGCGTTTCTGAAAGCGCTCGTCAATGCACGGCTCAATACATAGTTTCCGGGAACCTCTCGGAAATTAACCGTTTGTCGGAATTGCTCAGAAAGGGCGTTGTATTCCGAAGATTTCCATCCGATATTTTTAAAGGCTTCCTTGTTTGCGGGAGTATAACGGGCGGCAATTCCCATTGTAGCCTCAAGCTCATGTGCGTAATGAGACTGAGCATCCGCAGAAGTCCACCATTTCATAAATTCAAACGCCTGTTTCCCAAGACCCTTTTTCTCTGCCGATTTAAGCATCATACAGTTAGAAACACCTGCGTTTTCGCTTCGATCAATACTTCCGTCCTCTTTTACAGTTCCGGGAATCGGTGCCATTGCCCAGCTACCCCTGATTTCAGGTGCGGCGGAATAGAGCTGATTATACGAGCCGTAGCCCTGAATTGAAAGTACCATAACGCCTGTTCTGAATCTGTTGAAAAAATCAAAGCTTCGGTCCAGACCGTATTTTGAATACAGTTCAACCCATTCGGTAAAGGCCGAATAGGCAGGCTCGGTATCAAAGGCGGTCTTCTTAAAGTCCTCGGTATAATATGTGCCGCCCCGTTGCAGAAGAAATGTCGAAAAGGTTGAAATACCTGCTGATACACCGGCGTCAGCGCCTATTTCGGGTATGCCAACCTCAAGATTGTTGCGCTGTAAAATTTCAAGCACATCATAAAATTCCTCCCAAGTGTTCGGAACCTCAATATCAAGCATTTTAAAAATATCTGTACGGTAAAAAAGCATATTGAAGGATTGAGTTTCGGGAATACCGTAAATACCGTCCTTGAAGCGAAGCGGAGTCCATGCAGATTCATAAAAATCGTCATATATGCTTTCAATATCATATTTATTCAGATCCACAAGCGCGTCACGGAACGCGAGATTGATGGAGTTGCCGCTCGGTATCATCAAAGCCACGTCAGGTCCTTTTCCTGCAATTGTAGCCTGAATAAGCGTACCGCCCGTATCCACTAAGCTAAGCTCGACAGACACATCGTCATGGCTGTTCTCAAAGTCATTTTCAATCATCTGCTGGATTATTTGAAGCTGATCGCGTCCCGTTGATACCCAAACCTTAAGCTTTTTACTATCGCCCGAAAATGAGCCGTAATCGCTTGTATAAGACACCAAAAAACGGTTTACCGCATATTTGACCGATTGGAACACCGAAACCTTTCCGTTCGGGATTTTTTCTCCCTTAGGAGTAAAGTAAAAGCAATCAAGCTCAAGCGGCTGCTCGCCTACCGACCTTATAAGCGAACCCATACTGGTTAAATCGTCCGACATATCCGTAACATATCTTTGAATATCGTACGGCTTATCAATCATTTTCTGAATGGTTTCAAGAATTTCACTCAGCGTTGAAGCCGCGGAATTCTTTTTACCCATTGTCTTTTCGATCATAGAGATAGTATCGCTCAAGCTCTGACGAATTGATTCAAGATCGTCCATCAAGGTAGGAATTTTTACATCCAAATTATAGTCGGTATATAAATCGGGTAAAGCGCCCGTAATAACAAATATCTGACGGTATACCGAGCTCATATCGGAAAGGCAGGTAGATATTTTCCTTGAAATTGCACAGGTTTTATCCGCCGAGCATTCAAGCGAAATTATATCCCCCGGCTCTAACCATACATAATACGGCTCGTCATCACCCAAGGTTTTCATATACCAACTGACAGAGTACGGAAATTCAATACTGTCCGCCTCGCTGAACGGAACCTCTCCGTTAATACGAAGCCGCCTGTACGAGGAGCCGTTTTCGTTGTAGCTTTGATTAACACGGAAGGTTACCGAATAAAGCCCCGCTTCGGCAACGTCAACCGCCCAGCTGAGTGTCTGTCCCTGCTTTGACCAGTTGCTCTGTCCAACCGTATTAAGCTTTATACTTGACGCACTTATCGGTAGGGTTGAAGCGTTTGTCTTTTCATATGTAGGATAAATATTGTCGCTGTTCTTGTATTCAATAAACTCTGCTTCCTGACGAACGGTTTGTCCGCCCGCTTTATCCGAGCAGTTCTTTATATACTCGTCATAGCTGATAAGTGCTTCGCTGTTATAAAATTCAATGTTGCTAACCGCAATGTTGTTTTCACTCGAAATACTTATCGTGTGAGTACCTGACTCCAGTTCAAAAATATACGGCTCACTGTAAAGAGAATTATAATCCGAACAAGACACTGTCTGCCAACTATAGATTTCCTTTGACGAGGGGCGGATGTCGTTACCGTACTTATCGGTTTCAAAGCTTTTGTCCTTTATATCGTCCTCATATATTCTTGAAAGCTCAATGCGTTCCGCTTCATCAAAAGGACACCTGCCGTCTATCTTAACTGCCGCCTGAACTGCGGAAGAATCGCCTTCTAACGTATGATAGGTTATTTTAAGCGAATAAATCCCAGTCTCTTTAACCGAAAAAGAAGCTTCAAAAACGCCCTTATCAAGCCCCAAAACTACTGCTTTCACGCCGTCAATTTCCTCAGTATTACCGAGAGGTTTTACTTTAACACTCTCAGACGGTTTGTTTTTCCCCGAATTCTTTTCGTAGTATACAGAATATGCGCTCTCGCTTACCGCATAAGAGGTGACGGTTTTTATATCCTGAGCGGTTTCTGTATCTGCCGAAACAGGCATAATGAACAGCATAGCCTGCAAAAGTGCGAATATAACGCAGAAAACGGTAAGGCTTTTAAGTTTTATGCTCCGTTTTTTCAATACCTTCACTCCTGTCATACATTAAAAATACCCGGCAAATCAAAGAATTGCTAAATACTTCAAGCTATATAAGCCATATCTTAGGCCGGCGAAAAACCGCCGACCTAAGCAAATTTCCGATTAAACGCTTAGCTTTTTCTTTCTTTTTTTCATGAAAATCACAAAGAAAACAGTACCGCCCGCTACGACTGTTGCGGAAACCGCAGCGATTATAATCGGAATCCAGTTGAATTTTTCGGGTGCCGTTCCTTTTTTAATTACCTTTTTAACGGTTTTCTTTACCGTTGTTGTTTGAGGATTTTCAACATTGTTCTTAGAATCCTCAACAGGCTGAGGATTGTCATCAGCGGTATATGTCGGCTCTGTAACCGAAGAAGTGTTACCGTTGTTCGGGGTTTCGTTTGGCTTGGGGTCTGTATTCTCTTCTTCAACCGCGCTTCCGTCGGGATTAAATAGCTTGACCGCTGTTATCTCCTGTCCTTTATTTACCGTAATATATATAGGTCTCCCCGAAATGTCTGCCTTAAACGTGTTATTGTTATATTCCACAGAGTAAACATTTCCGTAAACATCATACAGCCTTGCACTTTTATCCGTGGTAGTAATAGCTCCGATATAATCGGTATCGTCAGTCCAGAGCATATACATATCCTTTTTGGAATTATTCGCATTGCCCGTATATTTTAATGCATAGAGATTATCGGCAAGCTGAACTTTTTTAGAAAAATCATACTGATTATTCATATAAACAAAATTGGACATTGCAACGCCTAATGGGTTCGCAGTTCCCGAATCCGCGCTTATAGAATTAAAAACGCCCCATTTGGATTCAAAATTATATTTGTAACCATTACTTGCTTCGCGGTAAATAGTTATTCCGTCAACATATCCCAAGGAGTCAGCCAAAGCATAAGTTCTGACAAAATACCTCATTTTCTGTTCTTCGGTAACGCCTGTGTTTCCGTAATAAGCCGACCAGCCGATTTCGGTAAATATAAACGGAATTTCCTTTCCTGTCTTTCTTTTAATCATATCCTGCATTTGCTGAATCTGACCTACCCAATTTACCGATTCGGGCGAATAGGGCTGAATATATGGGTGGAATGACATATAGTCCATATAGTCCGCAGCTCCCGCGTCAATCATAGCCTCGCCGTATGCAAGATCCACGCCCTGACCCGGCCCTATAGAAGCCATGACACCGCCGATCACCTTTGAATTCGGAGAAATTTCCTTTATCGCAGTGTAAACATGTTTTAAAAGCTTTGTATACCCTGCTCCGTCAACCGCAGAGTATGGCATAAAGTTTGTCTCATTGAAAAGCTCATAATACTTTACCTTGTCGCCGAAATACTCAACAACATAGCGTACATATCCCATAAACATTTCAATTTGTGAGTCGGATTTCGGGAATCCTGAGGTGCCCTCATAGGAATACCATGACGGCCAACTGTGAGAATTGAAAATAATTATCGTATCAATTCCGCGCTCGTTTCCGCGTTCGACTGCCTTTTCAACATCCTCCGGAATTTGGTAGATGCCCTCCGAAATTTCGATTTTTTCCCAATCAAGATCAAATCGTACAGTGCCTACTCCCGTCTTGTCAAGCGTATCGTAATCCATTAAATTATAGTTTACGTTAACGCCAAACATCGAATCTGTATTAATCTCACTGCTGTCGCGAAGTCTTGCTAACTTAAGAGTACCGACAGGGTATGTAAGTCCTCTTGAATTTGTCATTTCAAAATCAACTGTAAATGTACCGTATTTTGCAACAGAGGAAAGATTAATTGAAGCCGAGGTTGTGCTATGCGGCATAACACCTATTTCCATATCGCCCTCAACAAGAATTTGGTCAGGCTCGTCGTCATTATATACTTTATAGGCAAGTGTGCCTGTTTCAACAACCTTTGCGCTGCTGCTCAGTAAAAAGCCCTGCTCTATTTCAAAGCTTGATACGAGGCTCTCGTAATAGTTATTGCCCCAGACCGCCGAATCGCCGGTAACAGTCAAAGCATGCTCCTGCTTTTGAAGGGCGGTAATCTTAACACCGTCTATCCACATATTTCCGTGATCGCGGTTTATACTTGCGATAATGCTTATACCGGTATAATAATTGAGCAACTCATCAATCACAAATTCATAATGAGTCCAATCTTGATTTGCGGATAGAGCTACAAGCTTATCGTTTCCGTAATAAGCTCCCCTGTCGCCGCAGGGAGCCTGATCTGCGCCCGCTCCTCCTATAAGGAAGATTCTGACGCTCGCTCCGTTATCAATGAGCATACCCTCGGTCTTTACCCAAAATTCAACCTTGTAATCATACTGCGGGTCAAAAGCGATATTTCCGGTACAGGCACTGAGATTAGTGCCGTTGCCTTCTAACCTTACCGAGTTTTCGCCTGCCT